>DYRX01000046.1 GCA_020718525.1 Victivallis vadensis | reverse complement strand
CGATTACGACAACGATAGCGAGTCTTGGAACGTCCCGGCGTAGCCGGTTAAGTTCAATCCCCAGGGAGAAATACATCCGAAGGGGCTTCGGTGAAATGCCCGACCGTTTCCAGCTTGATGTGCTTGCCTTCTGCCATCTCAGGGCGTATATTTCCGATTCGCCGTTTTGACTGGATTTTTCCCGCACCGAGGATGAAATGGAAAATAAAAGCGCGTTGTTCAGATGGCTTCTGCTTTTTCTGCTTGCAGTGATCGCCTTCATTGGGATTGCAACAGTGAGATCTCTTGATCTGCTCCGCTTCAGGGCGGAAAAGATTGTCGAAGACCTCGCCAAGCTCGAAACCAAGATTGAAGCGCTCGAAGAAAAGCTTTCTTCTGTTCGGACAGTTTCCTCGGCTCCCCTTGAGAAGGCGGGAGCAGAAATGGCCTCCAATGACGACTCCCCAATCGCGAACAGACAGTTTTTTGATCAGCAGGCTCAGCCGGGAGGCAGGCTGATCGGCGCGGTCACCGCAGATACAAAAAACATGAATTCGATCGTCAACAACGAGGCGTTCGTGTCGTCAATCTGGGACTATGCCTTCGACTCCGTTGCTGAAAGGAACTTCGAGCATCCGGAGCGTTTCGAGCCGAAGCTTGCCGAATCCTGGACGCTTTCAGAAGACAAAATGAGCTACACGATAAAGCTCCGCAAAGGAGTTCTCTGGCACGACTTCACAGATCCGGTCAGCGGAAAAACATGGAAGGATGTCGAGGTCGTGGCGGACGATTTCAAATTCTACGTTGATGTGATAAAAAATGCCGATGTTGACTGCGACCCGATGCGCAGTTATCTGCTCGATCTGGACCGTATCGAGCTTGTTTCCAGCCACGAGTTCAAGGCTGTATGGAAAAAGCCCTATTTTCTTTCAGAGTCAATAACACTTAGCCTGATTCCCCTGCCGCGCCATCTCTACCACAGCTACGAAGGTCCGTTCGACGGGAAGCGCTTCAACGACGATCACGAAAGGAACAGAATGCTGGTCGGGTGCGGTCCATACCGCTTCGAGAAATGGGATAAGGATCAGAGGATTGTCCTGAAAAAATGGGACAAATATTACGGAGCGAAGCTTGGTGTCATGCCTCCGCTAGACTCCATCGTCTTTGAAATAATCAAGGATACCAACACCCAGTTCCAGTCTCTTCTTGCGGCTCGTCTCGACAGAATTTCGCTTCTTCCGGAGCAGTGGGTGAAGAGAACCGACATTCCGGAATTCGGCAAGAATAACGGGTTTCTGGATAAATTCAAATATCCGGGCCGCTCATACTCCTACATGGGGTACAATCTAAAAAATCCGCTTTTTACAGACAAGAAGGTCAGGCAGGCCCTCACGCATCTTGTTGACCGCGAACGGATTCTGAACGAAGTCTATTACGGGCTGGGCAGGATTTGCACAGGGCCATTCTTCATGGACACCTCATACTACGACTCAAAGATCAAGCCGCTTCCATTTTCCGTGGAAACTGCTGTGCGCCTCCTGGCTGAAGCGGGATGGAAGGATAAGAATGGAGACGGGATTCTTGAAAAGGACGGAGTGAATTTCGAATTCACGATTCTCTCCGTATCGAGCAGTGAAATTCAGCAGAGAATGCTTCCAATAATAAAGGAGGACATGGCGAAGGCGGGCATTGTCATGAACATCCGCACGGTCGAGTGGTCTGTCTATGTCCAGCGTTTGGAAAGCAAGAGCTTCGAAGTCTGCGTCCTGGGCTGGTCAATGGGATTTGAAAGCGACCCCTATCAGATCTGGCATTCGTCCGGGGCGGACGCGCCCGCGTCGAGCAACCACATATCCTTCAAGAACAAGGAGGCTGACAGGCTTATCGAGGAGATCAGGGTCAGCTTCGACATCGAAAAACGCATTCGTCTATGCCACGAGTTCCACCAGCTTATACACGAGGAACAGCCGTACACGTTTCTCATTTCTCCATACAGCCTGATCGCCCAGAACCGCCGCTACAGAAATGTGCGCGTCTTTCCAGGAGGAATTGAGACAAAAATCATGTGGGTGCCGTATGCCGAGCAACTGCAGGACAGCGAATCGTCTCCGCGCTGAGGCATTTCGTCAACTGCGGAGCTTTTGATTTGACAACATTAAATTCATCGAAAGGAAATAAGATGATCATTGAAAAGTATTCGATGGGAGTTGGCGACCGCTTCGGAATGGAGGGCAAGGCACAGATTTCAGCTCTCAGGAAAGCGCTGGCCGCAGGCTTCGAAATATGCCCGGTATGGAACAAGTCGTTCCGCGAGCATTCCATCATAGGAACAAAGCCCGAAGACACCCGCAAAACTGCGGATTCAGCCGTCTCAGCTTCAGGCTGGAAAAAAGCATATCACGTTGATGCTGACCATATTGGGCTTAAAAATGTCGAGCTCTTCATTGCGTCGAGCGACTTCTTCACGCTCGATGTCGCAGACTTCACTGGCAAAAAGGCCGACGACGCAGTCATCGAGTCCTTCGTGAGGAATCATGCGGACTCCTTCAAGAATCTGACGATACCCGGCATTGACGAGAGCTTCAGCATCGGCAAGGAGGAACTCTCGAAGATAGCGTCAAAATACCTGCTGGCAGTGACCGAGGCGGCAAAAATCTATAAAAAAATTGAGTCAGTGAAAGGAAAAGGCAATTTCATCACGGAAGTCTCCATGGACGAAACAGATCTTCCCCAGACGCCTCTGGAACTGCTCGTAATCCTGGCGGCGGTCTCCGAACAAAAAATTCCGGCTCAAACCATCGCTCCAAAATTCAGCGGACGCTTCAACAAGGGTGTTGACTACGTCGGCGACTGCTCCGCCTTTGAAAGAGAATTTGACCGGGACATCTGCGTCGTAAAATATGCCGTCTCGAAATTCGGACTTCCGTCAAGCCTCAAGCTGAGCGTTCATTCTGGAAGCGACAAATTCTCCCTTTATCCGATCATAAACAGGGCGATCAGGAAGCACAATGCCGGACTCCATCTCAAGACCGCAGGGACGACTTGGCTCGAGGAAGTGATAGGTCTTGCCGAGTCTGGCGGCAAAGGTCTTCAAATCGCAAAGACGATCTACACGAAGGCTCTCGACAAATTCGACGAGCTTTGCGCCCCGTATGCGACAGTCATTGACATTTCGAGGAGCAGGCTTCCATCCGCCTCCGAAGTTTCGGGCTGGTCCGCGGACAAGTTCGCCAACACGCTCAGGCACAATCAGAAATGCCCGGATTTCAATCCTGACTTCAGACAGCTTATCCATGTCGGATACAAGGTCGCAGTCATGATGGGGGATGAATTCACAAGGGCTCTGATTGACTCCCGCGCAACAATCGAGAAAAATGTCGAGGAAAACGTCTTCGAACGCCATTTGAAACCAATTTTCATGGCTTGATTTGAGGATGTTTTTGAAAAGGAAAGGACAGGATTCACAACTATGGCGGACGAACGCCCTTTCATAAATTTTCACAGGCCATGCATTGGCGACGAGGAGATAGAAGAGGTCGTCGCATGCATCAGATCCGGCTGGCTCACGACTGGATCGAGGGCCAGGCGTTTTGAAGAAGATTTTAAAAATTACATTGGTGCGAAGTTCGCAGTCGCCATGAATTCCTGCACCGCGGCCCTCCATCTTGCCCTCGAAGCAATCGGACTGCAGGCGGGAGACCTTGTCCTGGTCCCGACAATGACCTTTGGCGCAACAGCTGAGGTCGTCAGGTATTTCGACGCCATCCCGGTTTTTGTGGACTCCAATCCGGATGATTTCTGCATGGACATGGGGCATGCCGCGCAGATTCTTGAGAAAATAGCCTCCGGCTCCGAGATCAAGGGGCTCAAGACAAAATCTGCCAGGCGTGTGAAAGCCATCATTCCTGTGCATTTCGGAGGTCGCCCGGCAGACATTGTGAACTGCAAAAAACTCTGCAGAAACTTTGATCTCAGGCTGATAGAGGACTGCGCCCATGTCTGCCCTGCATATTACAGGAGGGAGGACGGAACTAATGCCATGGCGGGATCCGAGGCGGACATCGCCTGCTATTCCTTCTACGCCAACAAGACCATTACGACTGGCGAAGGCGGAATGGCGACAACGGACAACGAGGCATGGGCAGACAGGATGAGGGTCATGTCCCTGCATGGCATCAGCAAGGACGCCTGGAAGAGATTCACCAGGTCGGGCTCCTGGTTCTACGAGATTGTCGCCCCAGGATACAAGTACAACATCACGGACATTGCCGCCTCCATCGGCATACACCAGCTGCGCAAGGCGGACATCTTTTTTCAGGAGAGACGCCGCATAGCCGCTCTTTACGACTCCATCTTTGGGAAGGAAGAAGATATAGCGATTGTCAGTGAAAGGGCGGGAACAAGTTCTTCCTGTCATCTTTATTGCATTCGCGTTCCGGCAAAGATCCGCAACACGCTAATAGAGGATCTCAAGGAGAGAGCTATTGGCACCAGCGTCCATTACGTTCCTCTTCACATGCATCCATACTACAGGGAAAGATATGGTTTTTCCGAAGGGGATTTCCCCGTCTCAGAAAAGCTTTACTCCGAAAGCGTCTCACTTCCGATATATCCCGGGCTTGGCGATTCGGAAATTGAATACATCGCCGGAAACGTGATTTCATGCGTGAAAAAACTATTGGCGAAGGGATGCGGCGCTTGAAGAAGGCAAAGTCAAAACAGGCATATTTTCTCCTCTGGCTGAACAGCAAAATTGATGGTCTGGTGGAGAAGCTCTTTCCGGCAAAAACTTTTTTCGTCTTTGTAACATCTGCGCTGACGATTGCCATCTCTCTGATACTTGCCTTCTATCTCAGATTCGAGTTCGAGTTCAGGCTCGACGAAATCAAGTCTCTGGAAAGGGTTTTGCCGTGGGCGCTCCTGATCAAAATCGTCATTTTCCATTTTTTCCACATATACAGCGGCATGTGGCGCTATGTGAGCATCTACGATCTCACGCAGATTTTTCTCGCGAACCTGATTGCGAGCGCATTTATCTTTACAATTGTAACATTCTGGCAGTCAAGCTATTTCGAGGGTTTTTCCAGATCCGTCATCATTCTGGATTTCATGATCTGCTTCTTTGCGATATCCGGAAAGCGGGTGCTCGTGAGGATAATACGCGAAGCTTCCGCCAGAAACAGGGAGCAGAAAACGCTCAGGACACTCATAATTGGTTCCTCAGGAGCCGCGAACACCCTGATACACACATTCAACATGACCCCTGGAAAAAGGGAGATCATCGGGATTCTGAACGACGACATCTCAGGCAATGCAACAATCAGAGGAGTTCCATTCATCGGCAAAAGCGACGAGGTTGCGAATATCGCAAAAACGCTCAAGATATCCGAAATCCTCCTTCTGCCGCCATACTCCAGCCCGGCAAAGATCAAGTCCGTGATGAACAGCCTCGAAAGCGTCGAGATGGGCGACTGCAGACTGCGCATGATTCCCTCCTACAAGGACATCGCCGAAGGAAGACTCGACGTTTCCAACATCAAAAATGTGGAAATAGAAGATTTGCTCGGCAGGAAGCCGGTACTGCTCGACCGCAGCGAAGTAGCATCATTCGTGAGCGGAAAAACCGTCATGGTGACCGGCGCCGGAGGAAGCATAGGCTCGGAACTTTGCCGACAGCTTGCCGCCTACAGGCCCGCGAAGATTGTCCTCTTCGAACTCTCGGAGTTCAATCTCTATGAAATAGACCGCATGCTCAGAAATTTGGCTCCGGAGCTCCCGATAGTCAGCATCATCGGCGATGTCAGGAACGGATCGGAGCTTCTCCGTGCAATGATGGAAAACTCGGTCGAGGTCGTCTATCATGCCGCCGCCTACAAGCATGTCCCCCTGATGGAAATGAATCCGCTTTCGGCGATGGAAGTCAATGTGCTTGGAACCGACGCTGTCGTGAGAGCCTGCGAGGACTCTGGCACAGTCCTGCGCATGACCCTTATTTCTTCGGACAAGGCGGTCTGCCCGACAAGCATCATGGGTGCAAGCAAAAGACTTGCCGAAAGAATTGTCCTGGAACGCGCCCCATCGAAGCCATCCTTTGTCGTGGTCAGGTTTGGAAATGTCCTTGACAGCAGTGGAAGCGTGATTCCGCTCTTCAAGGAGCAGATCAGGAAGGGCGGGCCTGTCACGGTGACTTCGAAGGAGGTGACAAGATATTTCATGTCAATTCCCGAGGCTGTTGATCTTGTTTTGCAGGCTGGAACAATCGGGCACGACCGCGACATAATGGTTCTTGAAATGGGAGAGCCTGTGAAAATATACGACATGGCGAGAAAGCTCATAGAGCTATCCGGCTTCGTGCCTGAGCGGGACATAAAAATTCAGATCACCGGTCTGAGGCCTGGAGAGAAGGAATACGAGGAGCTTCTGGCAAACGAGGAGATTGTGTCCAGGACGCCATTTGACAGAATATGCGTTGCAAGAAAAGACAAGATGCAGTCGGCGCCCGCCTTCGACATCAGCAGAATAAAAGAGCTTGTCAGTTCCCACGACAGTTCAAGCCTCAGATCCATCCTCAAAGAATACATTCCCGAAAACAAGCTTTGAATTCCGTAAATGAACGAAAAGAAAAAAATCTTATGTCCTGGATGCAAAACAGGACTTAGTTTTGATTCTGGAACAAGAGAAATAGAATGCCCGGTCTGCCTGAATAAAATACAGATAGAGTCTGAAAAAATTGAGACTCGAACTGTCGAAGGCATATCTGATGGACAGGGAGATAAAACTGGAAAATCGCCTTCTTCGATGCATCAGGATTCCGCGCATAAATTACGGAATGTGGAGCCACCCCCAATACCAGCAAGGACAGCGCAAAGAAATATTTCAAATGGTCTAAACAAGCCACTGATAGCCGGCTTTGGATTCATCCTTTTGGCATTGCTCTTGATCATTGTTTTACTGCTTGTGAAGCTGAGCAGTCGGCAGTCTGATCGCAAAATTGAAACTGCGCCTGTCGTGCAGACAAAATCCAGCGAAGCCGAACCCATCGCGCATACAGATTCAGTACAAAAAAAGGAAAACGGCACAACGATTGCCGATGCGAAAGACAATAAGCCAATCCTTAAGGAAAAGAAGGAAAGCACAACGGCTAAGACCGGCGATTCTGCTTCAAGCGAGATTCAAAGCGATGATTCCGAGCAAGTAGAGCACGCCAAAGATAAAGCGAATAAAAGCGAAGATGACTCCTCCAAGTCCCAGGAAAAAGAACCCCCGCCTGCTTTACCTCTAGACATGGATGCGATACTGACGGATAAAATCATTGAACGCTCTAATTTTGACAAAACTGCGGTCGAACGCGGAAAAAATATGACGGTGGAAATCATCGGCGTTGAAATAAACGATTTGCTTAAGCAAAGCGTGGACGCGAAATTCACTGACTCTAATCTTGACCGCATTAAAAAAGAGGCAGAAACGAAGTTCAGCACGGCGGATCTTGTTCCGCCAGATGACAAGTTTCCTAAGAAAATGCTCGACAAAGTTACTGCAGAGGCAGACGATAAATACAAATTGATCAATATTGGCGACCGCGTTTCATTTGGTTCTGGCTCTAAAAAATATGAAGGGATATATCAGGGCTACAATGGAAGCTACAAAATATCAGTGGGCTTCAGAAACGTTCCGCTTACTGACGTTCCAGAAGAAATTGTATCACGCCTGAGCAAGAGCGGCGTGGAGAAGCTGAAAAAAATCTATCTTGACGAGAAGTATAATTTTCCGAAGCGCAAATATGAGAATGAGAGAAAAGAGAAGCTGGCATCTGCGGAAGAGAACCGTTCAAAACATGTCAGTGATTGCTTCTTCATTCCGAAACAGGCATTCATGGTGTCGGAAAGAAAAAGAATCAGTTCGGAGCGCTTTACCTATTATGGATTCAAGTTCAACGATTTCTCAGGCAAATGGGAAAAAATGGATGAATTCATTAGTAACAGTCTCTCAAGCATAAAAGAGTCCAAGTCGAAAATAAGAGATTTGGAATTTAAGCGCGATGAACTACAGAATGAAATTGAGACAGAGAAAGAGCTTCTTGCTACGGAAGAAAGCAGTTTCAGCAAAATTAAGTCGGGAATAAAAAATTCCAAGGAATTCGTCTTTGAAGGCTATTACATATCAAAGCTCGACGACGGCATCTACAAAGTCGCTGAAAAAGTTAAAAATGGATACTATGGGGAAATGTCAGATAATCATATTTTTCTTGTCACCTCTAAAAATATATCCTACTCCTATTATCCCTTTTCCATAAAGGTTTTGAAATATGAATTCAAGGATGGGACAGGGCGCCAGTCAAAGACCGTAGAGGGTCTTTTTGATGCGGAAGACTACTCTGCGATATCTGCAGAACTTAAGGAAATGAAAAAAACGATTACTGCGAAGATCAAGCATTTCAAGGAGCTTGATGCAGAAATTGTCAGAATAAGAAAGCTGTTCGAGACATTCGGTGTCATTCCTTGACAAGAGGAATGTTTGTCATATAGTTGTTCTGAAAGAAAAAGACATTGCATTCAAAATATATCTTGACATCTTTTCCATGCTTGTTAGGACTGACATAGAATCCCTTGACTTTGTAGCATGGAATTCCATCATCGGATTTTCCGGCAATTATCTCTGTCTCTTTGGCACCAAATTCTGGGAAAATAGTTTTTTCCTGATACTTGCAGAGCTTCTTTGTGGTCTCGACAGCAGATTTCCATATTTTTTTCTGATCCTCGCTGATATCATTTCTTACTGGAGTCATATCAATCTTGGGAGCTTCAGGTGCGGTCTCTTCGGAGCTTTGATCCTCGGACTGAGGTTCTGACTTTGCCTCTTTCTGAAGAGATTGACTTTCCTTCTTCTCTTCGCCAGAGCCGCCACCTTCTGAAGACTCTGTTTTTTGAGGATTCTCAGAAGCTCCAGAACTTGCGGAGGCGGACGGGGATGAATTTCCGTTCCCGCTACCATTATTTGCACCGGAACCTTCGCTTGATCCGGTGCCATTTCCGGTTCCATTCCCAGCTCCTGTCCCATCTTTACCATCACCATTTCCTGTGCCTCCATAGCGAGCAAAGCTGAAAAGCAGAATGGCCAGGATGATGCAAAACAGATATGCGGCAAATGCTAAAATCCGTTTTTTCATTTCTTTATTGCGCTTCATAATCCACCTTGTCGGTCAGTGTGAGATAATATTCTGAATTGTCAACAACTGGATACCAATATATGTCGAAACCCTTTTCTCTGACGAAGTCTCTGAGCTTGATGAAAGTCGAAAAACTGTCGTCTTTGACCATCGCCCAAATAAATCTATTTTCATTTGAGATGCCGCGCAAGAGATCATCAAGGGCTGTGTCGGATATATTCCCGCCGCAAAAGCCCTTTTTTGGAGCGAAGCAAACTTTTGACTGAGCTTCGATGAAGGTGCAGGAGACGTTTTCGCTTGTGTGAAAGTCAATCTTTCCAGCTCCGTTATTGTTCACTAGAGTCTCATGAATCTTGTCGCTTATTGGAAAGATGTCGTTTCCATCTACTATTACGAAGTAGGGCATCTTGTCTGTCCGCTTCTTTTTCGCATATACAATTTTCTTCTTATTTTTGCAGGCGGCGATTTCACGCTTTGTAATTTCTGCCGCAATTTCAAGCTTTTCTTTCTCATCGGAAAAATCTTTTTCCGCCTTTTTAATCTTATCTTCGATTTCTTTCTGCCTTTTCTCCTTTTGCTCATTTTCCTCTTGTGCAATTTTGATCCCGAGCTTGAGTGCCTGCCCAGATGCTGAAAGGGATACGAGCAGGTCAGCAAGTCTTGCATTTTCCTCCTTAAGCTTTGCAAACTCTTGTATCAGAGCAAGGTTGGGATTCCCATTATATTTATTTATCATAATTTCATCGAGCTTTCTTTTTATGCTCATTTCCTCGATTGCCTTGCTCATCCTAGATATTTCTGACTCGATTTTTTCCAGATCTGCCTTGCTGATTTTTTCCGGGCATTTGTTATCTAAGAATTTAGGGATGAAGGAGGCAATCACAACAAGAGATATGGCGATGAACATGACCCCGCCAAATGTGTTGCACATAGTGTCGAGCAGAAGCTCTAAGCTTCCGCTTTCAGAGGAATTATTTCTTCTAGTACGCATGTTAAAACACCGAATTCATATTTTCTTCGACAGGCTCAAGCCCTGTCTCATATTTCAAAGCGGCAACCTTGTCTCTCAGAGTTATCACATATCTGGAAGAGCTCGGTTTAACAATAAAAAGAATGTATTCTGACTCATTGGTCCCTCGCTTTTCAAGCCAATCGGTAAAACTGTTCACTGTGCCTACAAAGGAGCTCGAGTCGTCGCTGAATTCCTTTATCTCACTGTTTTTTACGATTTTGACTTTTATTCCTGCGCTCGAGCATTCCGCAAGAATCGGCATCTTACCTTCCTGTCTCTCTAAAGAAAAATAGATCCTTTTCTCTTCGCTTTCCTTTTCCTTTTTAAGATTTTCCAGGAGTTTTGCAAGCATGTCCAAGATGTTTTGATGCTCCTTTTCTTTATCAGCATTTATTTCCTCGGCTTCCTCGATCTGCTTGTCTATCAAAATGCATTTCTTGTCCAATATTTCTTTTTCAGCCTTCAGATTTTCAAGCACCTTCTTGTTTTCGCTGAAATTTGAATTGAGCTTGGCATTCGTCCTCTTTTCCTCGTTGATTTTGAAAGGCAGGGATTCTAGATCACTCGTGACCGCGTCCGCAATGATTTTTTCGTTCTCCGCCTGCCAATTCGCCTCCTGCTTTAACTTTTTTTCCATCTCCTCAAGAGTTTTTCTAAGTGAAGCAATGTCTTTCATGCGGGGGCTTTCTTCTGAAGCGGAACTGCTGTGGGATTCGATTATGTGAAGAATAAGCATGAGGACAACAAGTATCATTATGCCGGTGATGCTCGTTATGATGTCCTGAAATGAAAACAGCGTGATTGGCGAGTCCGAATTTTTAGTTTTCCGCGCCATGTTTGCCTGTCAGAATAAAAAGTGGATTGCTATTATATTTCTTGGATCTAAATGAGACAGGAAGTGTTTCACTCCTGCAAATCTCTGTCAAATTCATCCCTTACACCGATGGTTTTAAGCTTTGCTATTATGTTCCTGTGGCAGTAGTCAGAACACTCGTCAAAAAAGTCTTCTTCCTTCTTTCTTAGCATTGTCATGAAAAGCTGAATTATGAGAGCGGCGACGAGGGCGATCAGCGTCGTTTCGAAGGCTATTGCGAGACCGCCGGTGACTCCGCCCAGGGATTCTTTGAGCTGTTCTATGCCTGCGCCTTTTGCGACGACTTCTCCGAAGCCGCCGACAGCCTGGGAGAGACCGAGGACGGTGCCGATGAACCCCAGGACGGGAATCGCCCAGATGAAGCCTTTTATGACAGTGTATGTGGATTCGAGATAGTTTTCGTCGTTTTCTGCCTGAGCTACTAGCCCTTCCACCACATCCGAGATTCTTCCGAGATTTTTCAAATTTGAGAGACAGCGGCTGATCCTGTTGAAAAGTATGAACTGACGCGGATCGTCCACCTTGTTGTACATCTCGTTCAAGATTTGAAGCGCCGTGTTGGGCGCAAGGATGAAACTCGGATCTTCAGGAACGATTTTAAGCGAAAGAGCTTTCTTCTGAAGAGATATTTTGAAGCATTTCACGACAAGAATAGCAATGCACCAAAATGAGAGGAACATTGTGTATATAGGGATAGTCCCTCTGTTGGCTGAGCCGCCCGGCAGAAACATGTCTATCATCCACTGACCTTTGTGGGCAAAAGGAATAAGGGCGCAATAGAAGACGAGCGTCATGGAAAGCCCCATCAGAAACGAGAAGAACGTGTTGACCCCCGTATATTTTTTTCCACTGAACCCGAATTTTCTCTCTATGTCTGACTTGTTCCAGCTCAATTCAATGTCTTTTCTCATCGTTTGCCTCACATCTAGATTATTGTTCTCTTGCTAAAATTCATTGCATCTTCAATATAAATTGCCTTAAGACCAATCCCGACAAAATTGTTGTTATTGCGATCATGAGAGGAATGACAATCGGCGCAAGCGACTTTGATATTCCAGAAATAGCGGTGATTCCAGCATATAGAACCAGCACTGATGATGTATATGCGTAGATCAGAATTGCGAGAGCAATGAAAATCCCCTTCTGATAAAAAAAAGCCTGGTCGTGCATCATCAAAGCTGTCGCCATTATGGCAATGGAAAAGAGCAGAAGTGCCGATCCGGAAATAAGGCAGTCCCCGCCAAAGCCGCCTGACGCCTGATCATTGGAAAGATATTTTCTTGTGATGAAGCTAGCGAAAATCATGCCTGCAAATGGAACAGTGAGCCCTAGCAGAAGTCCGATAATTTCAACTGTCGAAGAAGCTTGTCCTGTCCTGTCTGCAGTCTTTATCGCAATAAAAAGGGAGAGCGCCGCTCCAATCATCATGCCAGAACCAATGAAAGCTGATTTTCTTTCCCCTGCCTGCGTGTAAATTTTTGGCAAAGCCTCGACAGGGTTCCAAAGAAGCTCGAGAAAATTCAGTTGTTTATCATCGGGACTTGGGGAATTAAATGGGGGTCCTGGAGGATCTCCTTGGGGTATAAACACATTTGGGATGCAGGCATGCTGGGGCGGCAGTTCTGTGTCGTTCAATCCGTCCGGCTTTTTAATTTTTATCTGATGGCTTTTGGCGGCTGGCTCTTCCGGAGGCTCTGCCTTTTTCAGCTCCGGGTCTGCCTTCTTTCTTTCGTCGGAAAATAGTTCTCTGAATGCGTCGGCGCGCTTCCACGCTATTTTGTCGTCAGAAATTTCAGTAGTTCTTTCAATCATGCCTCTTGCTGATAGCTCTTTAAGCTTATCAACAGAGAAGGGGCCCATTATTTTTCCATTTTTTCTGAAGAAGTACATTTTATTGGACTCCATTCGCAGGCCAGCAGGAAGGCCACTTTATTTCTTTTTTGAGCTTTGTCGCCCTTCTACTGAATGAATCTGCCAAATGCTTCGTATTCTCGCCGTCGATCGGAGCAAAAAGAGGTTCGGCATTGGACAATGATTTCTCCATATCCGCATCCAGAAGACTTGCGGAATCCTTTGTAGAACCGACAATGACAAATTCATTCTTGGCTCCATTTTTTCCTGGCCTCAGGGCCCAAAGTTCTCCATTATAATTGATCTTTCTCAAACGGGCAGTTTTTTTTCCATCATTTGAAACGACTGCCACGCCTATAAAATCAACGGATCGGTCGAGAGCTTCTGCGCAAATGTCCCGTTCCAGCAAAAATGACTCGACTTGCTTCGATATTTCAGGAATTCCGGCGATGAAGTCTGAAAATTTCTTCTCGTCTTCCGGCTTCATGTTTATGTAATCATATTTGTCTCCGAAGCTGGCAATGAATTCCGCTGTCTGGGTTGCCAGCTTTTCGTAGAATTCCGGTCTCCAAGAGATAGATTTAGTCTTCTCAAAGAGATGCTTCAGCAGTATAAGCCTTCGAAATGGGTAGTTCTTTATTCTTTTCAGCTCTTCCACCAATTCTGGAACGATTGACTCGGTTTTGAAGGGAGCGGCTTCGGAGAGCTCGACGCAGAGCTTTTTAAAATTGTCGAATGCTGGCACCTTTTTTTCGATTTCCGACTGATTTAAAAGCTTTATTTCGCGCATTTGAACCTTTCCCTCTGCGCGCAGATCCCATTTGTCCGGCTTGCGTTCAAGATACCAATATGTTCCGGAGCTGTCTTTTACTCCCATTATGCGCAGAATTTCGTATTCAGGCATCAGCTCTCCGTTGATTATGGGTCTCTTCGTTATTTTCGGCTGTTTTTCCGAAATGATTTCTAATACATCTCCGTTCTTCTTTTCAATTTTAACAGAATAGAAGTTGATCAATGGGATATTTGAAATGTTTTTGAAAAAATCCTTCACTGTATCGCTATTCGATGCGAGCCTCTCGTAATATTTCATATAGTCAGGAAATTCCCCCCCCCATATGGAGTTTTTTGGAATTTTTTCTGAAAGCGCCTTCCATTCTGCTGTCTTTTCTGCGCCTGCCAGTTTCGTGCCGGCAAAGGTCTTGATGAGAGGAACCATTTCATAGTCAGGAATCTTTTCTGCAAGGATCTTCAAGCCTTCAGCCTGCGGCGAGTCCGGATATTTTTCCACAAAGGAAAGAATATTGCTTTTGAAATCGGAGATAGAGGCGATTCTCGAGAAAATGCTGTTGTAGCGTTCCGTGAATATCTTGTATTCGGCAACGCTTTCCTCCTTGTTTTTTTTCATTGTCAGCAGGCGCTCCCGCAGTAGTTTTATTTTGGTGTCATATTTCGGAGATATTCCCGGTCGGGAAGCGGCGCTGTCAAGCTTGTTTTGGTATGCAACAAGGAGCTTCTCGAATTCCTCAGAACTTGTCGCGGGATTCAGTGTTTGAATTTTCTTTGTGATCTCATCAAGATCGCCAGCATCTGCTAAAAATTGGCTTTCATTTTCCAACTGCTTCCTGTTCTCGTATTCGGATTTCTTGTCCTTTAAGACCTTCAGTTCCTCCTGCTCCTTCGGCAGTTCCGCCAGCGTTTCTGCCTCCTTTATTTTTTCATCCACCGCAATGTCCGTCTGGAAATCATTTGATGCCGCGTCGTTGAGCATATGCATTATAGCCTCGAAGCGCCTGCTCTTCAGCTCCCTTTGCTCCCGGAGTGATTCTAGCTTCTTTCTAAGTGAAAGAAACTCAGGCTTATCGCAAAAGTTCGGATGTTTTTCCTTCAATTTTTCAAAAAGCTTGTCAGCCTTGTCCAAGCTTTTGTCGTTCAACGCCCTGCCTATTTCTCCGATCCAGTCTGCACGAAGCTTGCTCTCTGCCCTGTGGTTGATGAAGAAAAACAATATCAGAGCTCCAAGAACAATTGCGGCAAGTGCCGCGGCAGTTTTAAGCTTCGCAGAACGCGTCCTTGAAAGCTTGCATTCCTCCTCATAATTGGCATATCTTGTCCTAAGTATCTCCGGAATCTCCATCTCATGCTGACTCAGCTTGCTGTAAGTATTTTCCACAATGTCGAAAGAAAGTTTGTCGTCAAGAAGCTTCTCCAGTTTCTCAAGAAGAATTTTGAAATTTCTCTCGTCGCTTATTTTTTTATTTTCGCCTGCCGCCCAGTCTCTTGCCTCATCCGCCTGCTTGATATCCGAATCCGAAGGGCTGAACTCGCTGTCGCCGCATAGTATGTCCCACTTTGCAATTGCGCCGTTGAGGGATTTCACATTGAAAGTTCCGTAGGCGTCCGATATCTCCTTCAAGATGCAGTCAGCCTTTTCGCGGAGATGGATAACTCGATATCCTTTTAGTGTTTCTGCGATTTTTGCAAGAACCTTCGCTTCGGGCTTCACAAGCCAGTCCGGAGAAGCGATCTCGGAATTTATTCTTATCAGAGCAGACTCGTTCTTCTGCTCGATTGCGGACTTTGCATCCCTGGTCAGCTCGTCTATTCTTATTTTTTCGAAGCCCCTCAAATTGCTTTCCCAATTTCCATTCTCAGGATCAAGTATTTTCAACTTTCTGAGAATAAGGATTTTTTCGTGGAGGGAGCCAGTATGAATTTTCCTGCGGTATTCGTCTTCGAGCGGCTTTAGGGACGCCTGATCAAGCACGGAATTTCTTATGGCATCAAGCGCCTTCTCTTTTATTGGCGGCGGTGCCGGCCACTCGTAGAGCGAGCAGAAGTCGAGCCAGTCCTGCAATGAGGGGATCTTAAGCATCTCAACGAGTTCAAGAAGAGGCGGATCCGCCTCCGCCAAATTGACAGCCTCTGCTCTCATGTCTTTTTTCAGATACTCGGCGCACTTGTCTATCCTCTCATTAAGCTCAGTGCATATTTCAGAAAAACGCTCCGCAATAAGTCTTGACTCAGGTGAATCTGTTTGGACAGACGAACTTATGAACTTTCGAATTGCCTCTACAACTTGCTCTTCAGATCTCATATAGGTTTCTCATTTTCTGTTTATCACTTTCACCCTCTTCAGCACAATCCTGTCCTTCTTTGAAATTATCTGAAATTCCGCACCTTTCAAATCGGCGGAGAGGCTTTCTTCAAATTCACCGATCTTCCCGTCTTCCTTCATCCGCTTGAACGGCTCAGTCTTGAGCATTGAATGTTTCATTTCATACTCCTCGATGAGGTCAAACAAATACTGGTCCGATATCTTCGCCAGCAGGATTTGCATCTGATATATTTCATCTTCCAGGCGGCTTATTTTGCTATAGCTGGATTCTGAAGAGGGATTCCCTGACAAATCTCTGCTCCCTGCCGTGTCAAGTGTTCTTTTGCGTCTGTTCATGGGCATATCAGACTGTCCGTCGGCATAGGAAGAAGGACGCAGTTTTTGCAAGGACTTTTTCTTTGCGGCGATAGAATCTTTTAGAGAAGTTCTTTGCTGGACAACGAAGAGCTTCAAAGCAGGGGGATTGTCCAGTTTGGCACTAATCGCCTCTATGCCCTGGACTTCGGCTCCTATTTTCTCTTTTAGCTTCCCGATGGACTCCCTAAGTTCGTCAATATATGGAGTAAGTATTTTCAGGCATTCGAATTGGCAGTTTTCCGATTTTACAATGGCTTCGTTCGGAGATGCCGAGACGAGTTTGCTTTTAAGTTCCTGGTCTTCACTGATCAAGGTGAAAGAATAGTTCAGCGTGTCATTCAGCCCGACAGCTTTGTCCGACGAAGTAAATCTGTATCTGACAAAGATGTCGCTGTTCTCACCGGAAAAAAAATAGGATACCATTGCATCAGGGTCGCGGAAAGGCTTGCCTTGGAAGGAGCATGGAAATGATTTTCCATCCAGCAGGATTTCCTTGATGCCTGTCAGCAAAAGCGGAGATGAAAGGTATTCCTTTGCAGACGCATTTTTCAAGCCTGGCTGTGCAAACGCCAGATCCTCTACACGCAACTCGTTGTCGGAGAGCTTAAAAATAAATCTTGGCTCCAGCTTCGGCATCCTTAGCTCGTCAAGAGACGTGACAGCCAATACAGCGGCTTTGGCATCGGGAAATCCGCAGAGCATATCTTCCTTGTTTTTAGCGTGAGACAGGTATTGCTTCATGTCGCCGTCAACTGCAAGTTCAAGACTGGATGCGGATGATGCGCCTGGCATGGGGACTGAGACAGAAGGCTTGCCCTCCGCATTTTTAAGCGCCCTCTGGAAAAATATCCAAAAATTGTCCGCGTCAATTTCTGGCAGACTCGAGAGATTGTTCGTTCCTTTCTGCAGAGGCAGAGACGATTCTTCTGTCTTTTCATCGGCAAAGGCAATATCTGCCGCAGAAATGGCATGGATCATAAAGCATAATATGCATGCGATTGTATATTTTGCATTATCGCGCATTTGCATGATCCTTAAAATCGTATCGTTTTGAGAAGGACATCTTTTTCTTTCCCGTAATGTCCGCTAATCTCTATGCTGAAATCAGACTTGTTTTTATCTAGTAATTCCTTGGCTTTCGCTGATATATCAGTGCAAAGAGCCTTCATCCACTCGTCATAGTTCTTCTTGTAGGTTTTTAAGAACTCGATCTCTTTATAATACTTTTTGAATTCTACCTTCTCTTTTAGATTCTCTTTTAGATTCGCCTTTGCGCCATCATCGTTTGGTCTTGTTTTCATCTCATTTTCTAGCCGAGTTATTTCTTCGTCTAATTTTGCCCCTCTTTCCTTTATAGCCTTATATTTTTCCGGAATGAGCAAAGCTTCATCGGTGTTCTCATTAATTACATCAAGTGAAGGTGGCGGATTAACAAGCTTGCCTGTCTTGCCTTCATTGATAGGCAAATCTTTTTTGATCCTTTCATATATTCCTTTGGCTTTGTTTTCCATATTTGCTAATTCAGTAAGGGGTTTGTTCAATTCAGAAAACTGTCGATTTTGGAGAGATAAAAGGTCTTTAATGGTAAGAATGTTGTTTTTCTTAAAAGGCTTGTTCTTGTATTTCATCTCCAATTCAAAACCTTCCTCTCCATGATTTCCAATTATGCCCTTCTCGTCAGGCGGAATCTTGTATGTGAAACTAATGAGAGGAGACTTGTCCTTGTCGAAACTCGAAGGATTGATTTTGATTAACTCGGCTTTTCCTAGCCCATCGGGAAGCGGGGGATGAAATTTGGTGCCGTATTCTTTTCCTTCTATCGTCAGCTTGGATATTGCCTTGATGGGCTTCTGAGTTTCAAGGTCTTCCTTCTTGA
>DYRX01000326.1 GCA_020718525.1 Victivallis vadensis | reverse complement strand
CCGACAAATTTCTCTTTCTTTCGGTGCACAGGAGCGGGACGATAAATATATTCGATAGAAATCCCGAAAATGGTGAACTTGCCTTTCTTGGAGCGATTTCGTTAGCTTCGGATCTTGGAAGTCCCGGGAAACATATTGATCCTTACATGGCATTTGCAGATGGAATTCTTTACGTGTCGGGCCAGTGGACTCATGCGCGGGGAGATCAGGACTCTATAGGATTGTCATGGTATCGCATTGAAAATGACGGAAAGGCAAAGAAACTTGGGCATATTCCATCTATTGCAGGGGTTCTCCACAAGTCTCCGACTGGAAAACTGCTTCTTCTTGCCGGATCTTTTTCCGACAAGATACAGGAAATCTCAATCGGTCCTGATGGAACAGCTTCGGTTGTGGGGGAAGTTTCCGGAAAGGACAGCGGAAAATCGCTTGTATTTTCGCCTAATGGGAAATTTTGCTATTCGATGGGGGATACGGATCTTTCCATTTTCTCCTGCGGAAAAGACGGTCTTCTTTCTAGGACATCTTCGCTCAAATTGCCTGATCCTCCGGAAGGAAAGAAATCTGATCATTGTCTTTGCATTCCCCCTGATTGCAGACATATTTACGTCTTCATCCGATATATGGACCAAAAAAAGGCGAAATGCGCCGGATGGATCTTTAAGCTTGATCAGGAGAGTGGAATGCCAGCTTTCGTAGAGCGTTCGGATATTCCGGAGCTTGCCGGGATACGGGAGGCAGTATTTCTGCCAGACGGGAAAGCCGCATATTACTGTGGGGAAGCTTTCAATATATGCGGGCTGGGATATTTAATCAGGGATACTGAAACTGGAAAGCTGAGTTTCGGCGCCAAGGCTTCAGGAAGCAATCCATCCTTTCATTTTGCCTATGATAAAAGAAGTGGAACAATTTATTTAGGAGGGCATTATGCTCCCAAACAGTTTAAAATTTTCGATGCCGCGAAGTTTGCTGATACGCCTTGAGAGCGAAGATACAATTATAAAAGCCATGAATCGAACAAAACGTTTTGGATTTATCTTGACCGTGTTTGTTCTTGCTCCATTTTTCTGTCCTTTTCCAATGGAGGCTGCTGAAAACGGATGGCCGCATCAGAGAGGGCCAAACAATGACGGGACTGCGAAACTTCAATCCATGAAGACGGACTGGAGTTCCGGTCTCAGTAAAAGCTGGGAACTGAATGCTCTTTGCGAAGGCGATCCGACTTGGTCGGCGACGATGTCAAGTCCTGTTGTTTATGATGGGATTCTTGTTTGTGTGGGACGCAAGCAGAATGTCCCGGACGATCCTAAAATTCCAATCCCGACGGGTTCGGACATCGTCTTTGGCATAGAGGCAGTCAGTGGCAAAATTCTTTGGAGACAGGAATACGAAACCCCTAAACAGTCCTCTAAGAAACTCCCTAAGGATGTTGGAACTGGCGCACGCGCGACCCCCTTCATTGATCCTGCGTCAGGCTTTGTGTATACAATCGGAGCATACGGTGATATCGCATGCTGGGAACTGAAAAGTGGTAAAAATATCTGGCGTAAGAATATCCTAGATGATTCCGGATCCAAGGTTCCGTATTGGGGAGTTTGCACGTCTCCGATAGTTCAAGGAGATCTTGCAATATTCGGCTACGGCGGATACGATCAGGGAAAAACTGACGGGATAGTCTTCGCGTATGATAAAAACACCGGTGCTCTCAAGTGGAAAAGCCCCATAGTCGCCGCAGGCAGTTGGGGACCAGCCCTCGAATATGATATTTCCGGGGTGAAACAGCTTCTTGTCTGGGGAAAAGAAGGGCTTTTTTCCTTGTCGCCGCTCGATGGCTCGAAAATCTGGATGATTCCTTGGAAGACGGCATACGACTGCAATTCGACCGCCCCGATAGTCAAGGACGGAATGGTCTTTATCACAAGCGGATACAATGCCGGATGCCAGGCATTCTCCCTTCAGGGATCTGAAATAAAATCTCTCTGGGAAAAGAACAAGGCGATTTCATCGTGCAATTCAGACCCGGTCGAAAAGGATGGCTTCATATATTCGTTCAGCGGAAACGGGGAATCCGGATCCCTCGTGTGCCTTGAATTGAAAAGCGGAAAAACGGTTTGGGAAGAGAAAAAACTTGGCAATGGCACGCTACTGCTGATCGGCGACAAACTGCTCTGCATGAGCTACAAAGGCAAACTCGCACTTCTCAATGCATCTCCTGAAAAGCCGGACAAAATACAGGAATTCACAGTTTTTGACAGGCAGAAAACTCCATCTGCACCAAAAAGTGCGCCCTGCTATTCCTATCCTGCGATTGCAAATGACACAATCTATCTGCGCCATCTAGAAAAGATCTGCGCCTACAGCCTTAAATGAATATTTGCAGAACTACAGATTTTGTCATTCATAAATATCATATAAATATCATAACAAGATAAACCCAATAATGCCAATCCACAAATCGCTGATTGTCTTGATTGCTTTATATTTTCTCGCATCAAACCTGGTCTGTGCGGAATCAGGAGAATCATTCATTGCTGGCCCATATCTGAGCTGGGAAGGGGAAGATGCGCGTGGAATACGGGTCAGATCCGATCTGGAGCAAGTCAAAGCAAGAATCTACGAAGACAGCGATGAAATTTCAGACAAAGCCCGAATTCTCGAAATGAAAAAGGAGGACTCCACGAATCTTTGGACTGTAAAAGTGGACGGTCTTTCTCCAGGGAAAGCATATTCATACGCAATTGAATCTTCCGATCATAAACCGAGCCAGCGTTACAAATTTATAATGCCTCCGAAGGCGGGCGACAGTAAGAATTTCAGAGTGCTATTTTATGGTGACACGCAAAGTCAACCCGATGTCCATTCTCAGATTGCAGATGCGATGTCGAAGGAAGCTCCTTTCACAGCCATTCTTCATCTTGGAGATCTTATTGACGATGGAAATGATTCGGAATTGTGGATCAAAGAATTTTTCGCTCCCGCGAAAAATCTGCTTCCACTAGCTCCGCTTCTGCCCTGTATAGGAAACCATGAAAACCGCAGTCCTCTTTTTTTCAATTATTTTCCGATTGCAAAACAAAGCGGAAAAGAAGGCTACTATTCGCTCGACATAGGAAATATGCATGTGCTCTTCATTGATCAGTTTCAGGAATTTGGAGCTGGATCGGAACAGCGCAGATGGATAGAGGAGGATCTTTCGAAAGTTCCCAGGGACCGCTGGAAGCTTGTGATCTTTCACGAGCCAGCTTTCACCACAATTTACGGAGCTTCAGTCAAAGATGCCACGGATGATTTGCCGCAGATATTCGATTCTCTCGGAGTTGATCTTGTCTTGAACGGCCACATTCACGAATATATCCGCTTCCGCCCTGTTCTTGGAAAAAGTGGAAAAGCTGTCACTTACCTCACGTGCGGAAGTGCCGGTGGAAGACGCCATCGCGCAGTCAAAAGTTCTGCAACCGCCGCTTGCGTAAATGAGCATTGCTATGGAGTGATTGATGCGAGTGGAGACAAACTCGAAATCACTGCCAAGCTCGCGTCGGGCGAAATCATTGACAGTTTTTCCATATTAAGAGGGAAAAATCCGAAAAACAGCATTCCGCTTGCTGAAATTATGGGTGAAAAAATATTTATGAAAGACGTTCAAGATCTTATGGGTGAATGGCTTACGATCGAAGGTGTCCCGGAATCCGGAAAAGAGAAGATTCTGACAGCTAAACTCCCGGCTCCTTCGACTCCTATCGAGCTTTCGCTAAGCTGGGATTGCGACGGAACGTCATGGGCAATTTCTCCGGTAGAGACTTCCATTCAAGTTCCCGCTGGACTATCTCCGACAATCAGTTGGAACTACTGTCTTAATTCTGCCGTACCATTTCCGACGCCCAAGATCTACATTGGAACGCCAGCTATTAAACTTCCGCCAAAAGCCCTACTTATTTCGGGAGGATCCAGGGATTGCAACGCATTCGCAACTGACGAAACAATCGTTTTAGATGGCTGTGCATCGGAAATATTTTGGCAAAAAGCCGAGTCTATAGGCAATTTGGTCCGGGACGACGGACACGGATTCTGTGAAAATAAAAGCCTGGCTCGAGTCGTCGCCGGAAAATCAGGCTTGTTTATCCATTTCCACTGTGAGGAGAACAATATGGAAAAAGCTGTCGCGCGCGCGAACAAAAAAGATACTCCGGCAGTTTGGCTGGATGACAGCGTGGAGGTCTTTGTCGAGCCAACTAAATACAGTGGCGACTACAAGCAGTTCGTCGTCAGTCTCTCCGGACAGAAATTTGATGCCGCCTTACGGGACTATCTTTGGGACGGAGACTGG
>DYRX01000325.1 GCA_020718525.1 Victivallis vadensis | reverse complement strand
GGAAGGAGCCGCGCCAAGCATCACGGTCGAAAACAATATAATAAGCAACAACCTACCTCCTTTGTTTGTTTATTGTTTTCAAGCGGATAGTCAACTACAAAACGGTATTCCCTGCCACAGCGTATCAGAATCTCCTTCTGTCCCCTCTTGAGAAAGCGCATGCCCACGTCGAGGCTACCAAAGCCATTGTGCTTGAAAATCTCCAGAAAGAGCGTCTGAAGGCAGTTCCCAGCCTTTTCAAGCTCCGCTGAACTTGAGACTTCCTCTTCCTTATGCTTTGCATCCTTCATCGTTTCTCTACCTTCACTGATCCTCCTGTCCATCGGTCATCTCAAGCGCCAAACATGCTCTGATGCCGATTTTTCCTGAAAAACGGAGATCTTGCTTCTACTAGCGCTTGCTTTCCATCTTTTTCTCTTTGCACTTGCAGACTATGCAGTTTCCTGCACATCCGCAGGCGCAGTTCTTTTCACACCCATGTCCATCCCCAGACATTTTTTTGTTTCGTCCCGCCTGTCCAATATCTTGCCTGCGATCATTTCTGACATTTCATGTCTCCTGTCCTATGCTGATTTAACCAGTGAAAAGCTAGCTACTCCATCTGTCGAATCGAAGCCATCGAGACTCTTTTCCTCGGTCTTCGCCGAACTTTTCGACAAGTAGCGCCTGCACTGCAGAAGCCTGTCGTAGCCGAGCATTGTCCCAAGTATGAAATCCTCTTCCGGCGTGTATTCGGAAAGCGACGCCTTTCCAATACGCCTTACAACTTCAACGCAGTCTCCGGCGCCGAAAAATACATTTATCCGCATTGATCCGAGAGGAAATATGACGAAATCAATCTCCTTCCTGAAAAGGCAGTCCTCTATTTCCTTCCGCTGAGACACGGGCATCGTGTGCAAGACCAGATTGCGCAAGCCCTTGCGATACTCGTAGATGTGATGCTGAAATACTGTCATCAGAGCGCTCCCGCAAGCTTTTTTAGATGGGCGATCCACTGTGAAATCCGTTTGTCCGTCTTATCCGCCTGATTGTCCTCGTCGAGAGCCAGCCCCATGAGCCTCCCGTCCGGAAGCTGCGCCCGGGAGGAGCTGAAGTCCAAGCCGTCAGCAACCCATTCGCCAATGTTCGGAATATTCCTTTTTTCGAGGAACTTTGCCATGTTCTCTATTCCGTCAACGAAGCTGTCAGGAAATCCTGTCTGGCTTCCGAGTCCGAACACGGCACCAAAATTCGCCGCGATGGGAACCTGGCTGTACTTCTGAATAAAGCCTACCATGTCATCCTGAAGATCGCCTAAACCCCAGGTCGAAGCCCCAAGAATCAGGAGATCGCAGGAAATCGGACCGCGAAGCTCCGACGCCGGAAAAATCTCGGCTCCTGCGAAATTCGCGGCGATCCTTTTGGCGACGCCTTCCGTACTGCCAGTCGTGCTCCCATACACAATGCAAACTTTCATACTCCTGCCTCCGCTGTTATTATCCTATACCAATATATTGTGCCTTGCCTAAATTTATTAAAATGGGTCATGATGATATTTTCCCGAATTGATGATTTCCGCAGGGGGGCTGGACCGAACTCCCTTTTTCGCTAAGGAAACGTTCGAGAGCGTCAGGGGATGCGCTTCGCAGAACCCAGAAGGATCTCCCGCTTCTCCTGCATGTCGCCCTGAC
This sequence comes from Victivallis vadensis, assembly GCA_020718525.1. Taxonomy (GTDB): domain Bacteria; phylum Verrucomicrobiota; class Lentisphaeria; order Victivallales; family GWF2-50-93; genus DYRX01. The sequence goes on along the minus strand of DYRX01000325.1, from coordinate 2,660 downwards.
CACGTTCAATGCGTTGTGGCTGTTTATGGAGGTGATATAGACGACAATTTCCGCCTGGCATACCATGTTTGCGAGCTGTTTTGCACCCTGTCCGGAGCAATCTCCGTCATGGCCAAAAAAACGCCCGCCCATTTTCTCTACAACCTCCTGGTATCTTGGGATCAGCCGTTCTATTCCTCCGACGACCGCCACTTTCATTTTGTCAAGGCGGCATACGCCACTGCCAGCATTTTCGCAGAATCTGCTTTCATCCTCTACAACGATACTATCGCATTCCTTGTTTTCATTCATTGAACGGGGACAAGGAACTACTGGCTCTCCGGTGCTCATCCTCCCCCTCTGCGATAGTTCGTATTCCAGCTTGCGGATTTGGCGCTTCAGCTTTCCTTCGCTCTCCGGACGAGCTTCAAGCACCACAATCTTTTCTTCCAAAGCCCTGATCTTGGCATCTTTTTCTGAAGAGACAGTGTTGAGCGCGGAGATTTCACGCCCGCATTCATCAATCATGCTTTTCAGACGGACCAGCTCTTCTGCCGTTTTGTCTACCTGATTGTTCTGGGCCTTGTCCACTAGTTCCCCCAGACCTGGCGATGCGTCGGCTTTGAAGGAAGCCTCAATACCAGAGTCCGAGAGGTACGCCTCCATTCCAAGAAGCAACACGCGATGTACGTTGTAAACACCCAGTCCTTTAAAAATGTCATTTCCATCTGTAAGAAGATTCCAAATGACCCCGCCTGGAGAAGATCTGAAGAGCTCTCTCACCATTTTGTCCGCTCTGCCGCCACCAGCATCCGCCACTCCTGCAAGCTCTTTTTTTATCAGAGCGTAGCGTCTTCCGAACAAGTCTTGCAGATGCTTCTGCAATTCCGGGCTGGAGTGGCATCCCTTGTGCAGTGCGTAATAGCTGATGTAGGGATCATGCTCGTACTTGGAAACCAGTCCGAAGCGTCTAGCAAGCTTCAGCATCTCGTTCCTGTCCATGGAGAGCCCCAGCATTACACAGATCATTATGCAGTCGAAATTTTCCATGTGCGTCTTCCCGGCAATAAATGGCTTGTCCATCTCAATCTCCTTGTCCTTCTCCGCTTCTGACTCGGCAAACACGAATAAAAATGACTCTCCCATTCCTTCATACTTTAGCCTTGCCTAATCTTTTATCAAGTGGCTAACTTAAATTATTTTTCATTTTTTTACAATAGAAGCGGAGCCTGCTCCTCTTGAAAGGTCTGTTATACTCTTTACATGCGGCAATATAGATGCAGATTATGCCTTCAGCAGCCGCCTTAGACGGCCATTAGATAAGTTATTAATAACTAACATGAAAGGATTTGAAATATGCCATGGTTTCATGAGGAAGCGCCACTTGATCGCACTGGAGTCATTGAGCTGACGAGGCGCACAGCGGAAGCCGCCAGGGAAAGGATTTGCAGGAGTCCAGAAAGGGTTCTGCTTCTGCCACCAGACATAACGAGGGCGCACAGCGGGGCTGGATGGATAACGGAGGATCTCTACAATTATTTTTCAGCGTTCGCGGATGTGCATCTTATTCCGACGCTCGGGCAGCATGTCCCGCATACGCCGGAGCAGAACAGATTCATGTTCGGTTCGGTGCCGGAGGAGAAAATCCACGCGCACGACTGGCGCGGCGGATGCAGAAAAATTGGAGAGGTGCCAGCAGACTACGTCAAAAAAGTATCTGGAGGAAAAGCTGACTGGGTCATTCCCATGTCAGTCAACAGCGGCTGGGATCTTATCATAAACATCGGGCACATCGTTCCGCACGAGGTTCTTGGCTTTGCCAACCACAACAAGAACTACTTCATTGGACTTGGTGGCAAGGATATGATCTGCGCCTCCCACATGATGGCGGCATGCTGCGGAATCGAAAATAACCTCGGCGAACTTGTGACACCTCTGCGTGACTGCTACAACAAGGCGGAAAAGGAATTTCTTGCAGATCTGCCTGACTGCTATCTTCAGGTCGTCATGGCATACAACGCGGACGGAGTCCTCTCCCACACCGGCTTCTATGCGGGAGACGATCTCGATACATACATGCTGGGAGCGAAAGCATCCCGGAGACAGAACATAAGCATCGTTGAAAGGCCGCTGAAAAAAGTTGTTGCAGTGATGCAGGGGGACGAGTTCCACAGCACCTGGGTCGCAAACAAGGCCATTTACAGGACCAGGATGGCGATGGCGGACGGAGGAGAACTGCTGATCATTGCGCCAGGTCTCAGACGTTTTGGGCCAGCAATGTCATAGCCGATGCGAAATGAATTCGCTCCCGAACCATGCGGTCAAAACGCCTGCTTAAAAATGTACTGCCGTATTTTGAAAATTTTTCGACTCGGCACTCAGCCACCCGCAAGCCAATCTTTCGGGCGAGTTCATGTGTCAGCATCTCCCAAACACCGACATTGGCATTGTCCGTGCAACTGGGGAACTTTGCAATCCATAAATTGCCGTTACTGTCCATTACATTGGCTTTTGGACGGGCTCCTCCCAGCGATGATCCCGGCACCAGCAGTATGCCAAGCCATTTTTCGTGTTCGCTGTCCATTGGTCCATCCTGTTCATAATGGCGTGAGGCCTCTTCTAGTTCGACGTTGCTCGAAAAGTATTTTTTTGAGTGTCAAAAAAATACTTTTCATCACACC
>DYRX01000324.1 GCA_020718525.1 Victivallis vadensis | reverse complement strand
CCGGTGACTGAAAACGATACAATCCCTTTTTCCACGGGTTAGGAAGTCTGAAATAATCAAACTTCAGATTTCCTGAGCCGTTAAGCTCATTTGGTCTATTTGCTGCGGAAAAAGGTCTTGTGGCCTTTTGGAACACCGTCCAGTGAGGCGGGCGTGTCTCAGAGTTCCTGTCCGAATTTGACTTCCTTTTCGCCTTTTTCGGCGCTCGTCAAGCAAGAAGCGACCTATCAGTGCGGTCATTGGTGGGGTTAGAGAAAGGATCAGCATTCCAAGCCGAGGACCGATTAGGAGAAAAGAACGGAAAAGTAAGAGGTCGCAGATGAAAAAACCAAAGATTCCAGAGATAGAGAGATAGAACCATGCATCCACCGATGCGGAAAACGGGAGAAGCTCCCCTTCCGTAATCCACAAGCACAGCATCAGCATGGGCAGAGCCATCAGAAGCCGCATGACATTGACGGCTAGAGACCCTACTCGCTCTCCCGCTACAGTCCAGCACAGCGAACTGAGCATCCAGAGGAAAGCTGTTGCAAGCGCCGCAAATTCGCCGATGTAGATGAATTTTCCCATATGAAGTTGATAGTTCGACATCAAAGACTATTTTGATGTCATGTGGTCAAACCTGAAAAAGATCCGTTTTCATTGACAAGCGAGACATTGGTTCAGAGTTTGTCTTCTATGTATTTGAACAATGTGTCAATAGTGTTTTGAAAGACCGAAAGTCTTGCCAGCTCAAAGCCGTGGCTGTTTGTGCGGACATGACCGAAAGCCGCGATTATTGCGGCGGCTCCGACGTTGTATACCGCACTTGCATCCGATGATGCGCTTGTGTAGACAACCGGCTGCAATTCGGTGCCGGCATTGACTGCGGCTTCCATCAGATCATTTACGAGCCTCTGATTGTAGTGGCAAATGGAATCCTTGCTCCATACTCCGGGACGACCGTCCAGTTTCAATGTTTCCGGATCAATCAAAGGACAGCCGTCAATTGCGATAAATATTTCGGGACGCTCACGCTGAGCCAGCACCTTTGCGCCCTGACAGCCTCCTTCTTCATGAACTGTGAAGGCTATGGCAAGCCTTTTTCTAGTCGTCAAATTTTTACTCTTGATCAATTTCAGCACAATCAGGAGTGCGGCGATTCCAGCCCTGTCATCGAAAGTCCATGCGGATATCATCGGATCTTCAGGATCTCCAAAAAGATATGGCCCCCTCGAACTCCTCACAGGGACGGCTGATGAGCCAACACGTACACCTCTTTCCTTCAAAGCGTCAGGTGAAAGTCCAGTCTTTATCCGCACATCGGGCCAGCCAGGCGTCCAGCTTCCTTCTCTGGCAGTCCTGCTGTGTGCGGAGCCCATTGAAAACAGAGCTGTGACACTCCCGCCCTTGTCTGACAAGATCTCCACAGGAGTCTCCCCCAGTTTACATGGCAGGAGACCGCCTGAATTTATCACCTTGAGATCCCCGTTGCCTTCAATGCCTGTCACCACCATGGAGATTTCATCCATGTGCGCCGCAATTATGGTCAGGGGACTTTTCGAATCTTGTCCATCAAGCCTCACTATCAGATTTCCTGCAGGATCCGTTTCATGAGCAAAGCCAATCTCATCGAGTTTCAACCCTATATACTCACGGGTTTTCTCTTCGCGGCCGGAGGGGGAGGGGATGTCAAGCAAATCCGTCAGAACATCCACAAATTCCTTTGTAATATCTTTCATTTTTCTCCTAGTTGGAGCCGGCCCGACCTTTTCGGGAGGACTCCAGTTAAACTTTGACTGATTCCTTTTCTACCTTGCATCTTTGATTCCCTTTCTTCAAGCACCTGTTACTTTTTTTATCTTCTTTTTATCCAGCAGATAAGAAAAACATATTTTTATTGAATAAGTCCTTGACAATGTGTTATTTGTGCGTTATAATCTATATAGCTTATAATACAGGTTTATATATAGGAGGCCATACAGAATAATGAAGGGGCTCGCAAGAAGGGAATCTTGGCGCGGAAAGGTCTACTGCAGGCTCTTGAGCGATCTTCGCAGTTCCATAAACAGGGGGAATCTGCGCCCTGGCGACTGGCTTCTAGGCGAAAACACTCTGGCGGACATCTACGGCATCAGCCGCATTTCAGTTCGGAAGGCCCTGGCGGTACTTTCTTCGGAGGGGCTGATAGCGCATTTAAACGGGAAGGGATCCGTAATCAGACAAAGAAGCTCCGAGAAACTCAAAGATGCGATGATAATAATCGAATCGGCCTGCCTCGATATTGGTTTGTCCAATTCCTATTATCTGAAGATACGCAAACATCTCGAGATCTGCTTCGACAAGGCGGGAATAGAGATTAAGACGATTATTCACAGCAACAAGATGAACAACGGCAGTTTCTGGAAGGGGCTTTCCCTCTACAAGGACACAGGAGTCGTTCTTCTGGCCAAGACTGATTCCTCTAAACTCCCGCCGAAGAATTTTTTCAAATCTCCTCTGATACAAATTGACAGCAGACTCGAGGAGCTCGATGCCGACTCCATTGAACTCGATTCCATGTCAATAGGTAGGCAGATGGCGGAGCATCTCATGGAGCTCGGACACAGAGACATTTCCTTCTTGGACAGGGAAAATAGCAGAACTCTCGACCCCCTAAAAAAAGCGGGGATTGAGACCGCGATGAAAGACAGCGGGATTGACTTGGATTCTGACCTGGTAGTTGCATCTCCGTACAAAACCGAAGGAACAGTCTCCGCAATTCAAAAACTGCTTGAAACAGGAAAAAATTTCAGCGCCCTCATATGCTACAGCGCGTTTCACGCCAGAACAGCCATTGCCGTTCTCAGGGAAAAAGGCAAAAAGGTACCCGAAGACGTCAGCGTCGTTGCCATGGGCGAGGACTACAGCGAAAACCCGAACAGCGAACAACTGACCAGAATTGATGCCAATATCCCGAAATTGGCTGAAAAAGCCGTGGGCCGCCTCCAATGGCGTTTCAAAAACCCGGAAAAAGCAAGAGTTGCATTCTTCAGCTCCGTGAAAATAATCAAAGGGGAAACAAGCTCGAAAAGGGGAAAAGTTCCATGAAGATTTTCCAATGCAGGCACCTTGCCGGATTTCGGTGTCCAAAAATGTGCTGAAGCGACAGTCTTCAGCAGATAGTTTATCAGAATTCCGCAGAAAAAATATAAGGAGAACTTTGGCATGACAGCGAAAAGAGTGAATGGCATTGTTGTCGGAAAACAAAAGTATCCGCAGTCAAAATCCAGATATTCCTGCCAGATGATGGAGAGCCCCTCGATATCAGCAATGCTGATTTCCCCATTCAAAGCACTAGCAAGGGCAACTAAATTTACATTAATTGAACTGCTTGTGGTCATCGCCATAATCGCGATTCTAATCGCTATATTGTTGCCAGCCATGCAGAGGGCACGTGACTTTGCAAGGTCAATTATTTGCCAAGGGAATCTGAAGCAGATTGGTGCACTTTTTCATGTGTATGTCAGCGACTACAACGACTCTTTTCCAGCAAACAATAAGTATGGAGATCCCAAGTGCCCAATCCCTGCCGCATACGGAAGAATGAACGGATGGCAGGGGAAACTGCTTCCTTACGTCTGGAACACGAACGACTGGAGCAGAGTGACCTCTCACCTTAATTCGCCGTTCTGGAAATCGAATGGAGACGCATGGCCATCTCCATCCCGTGGAATAAAAGTGACTTGGGGAGGTCCCGCATATCCTAGCGGATCCAGAATCTTTGTCTGCGACGAGACAATAGAAAAATACGGCAATGACAACGAATACATGAAATGCGGGAGCGATTATTCCAGGGCTCCCTATAACTGTTCCTATAGCTCCCTTAATACATCATATAGCGCCATAAACCAGTTGGTTGGGGATTATACTGGGACGACTTCCGGCTACCCTGACTGTATTAAGCTGAAACAAATTCATAGCGATGGTGCGAAAACGATCGTGGCATTGCATGGAGGCGGCACGATGGTTCACGCAGTAAAAGTCCAGGACACCAATTGCCTGATAGGCCCCCCCTGCAGCAACGGATGCCTCATCCACTATGGCTACCATAGCTCCAGGTGCGACACCCCTGTTCTCTATCTTGATGGACATGTTGCTGTAAAAACAAAAAACGAGCTTGCAACTGAGTATAATAACAGTTTCTACCAATAAACTCAGAGTTCCTGACTCGTGGAAATTGCTGTTGCTGGGATTTATCTGCCTGTGCGAGCACGCAGACAGGTCGGTATCGGGGTCGGAATCGAGGGAATGTTTCCGGTTTACGGTCGGAATTTCCTGATGGGAACGCCGACATCCTGTCGGCACTCTCAGATACCGAGCTGGTGC
>DYRX01000323.1 GCA_020718525.1 Victivallis vadensis | reverse complement strand
TGCGGTGCAATTTTCATTAGATAATCTGGAGCGGAAGTCTGCGGAAAGACTTACGGTCCAGATTATCTAGGAGAAATTCTTCTTTCGATAGTAGAAAAAGGAATTGCCGTCTTGAATATGGCAGATTTTCGGCTAGGTTTCAATTTAGAGAAAAGGATAGAAAACAGAAAAACGAAAAAGTGAAATATGCTTGTGGCGTGGTTTTCCTCATTTATTGCGGCTTGGAACATTCTTGTTGAGATTCCCATCGCCTCCAGATCGGATTCTGAGTCGGGTGACTTGTCGGACAACAACCGCGTGATAGCGTCTTTTCCGATAGTTGCCTTTGTCATAGCGCTTTTTTTCCAGCTTATTGCTTGGACGGTTTCGCTGTTTCTTGGCAAAAGCGCCTCGACGATCATCTCGCCGATAGTGATTGCGATTGGCATCGAGCTTCTCAACGGAGGGAAGAATCTCATTTCTTTGGCGAATTTCCTGCAGACTATTTTACGGAGGCGTGGTCTGGAGGATGCATTTGCGGCGGCAGAGGACACCAGGATAAGCACAGACAGCATTGGAGTTTTTCTCACATTGGGTCTCTTTATTTTGAGGCTCTTCTGCCTGGCAGTCCTTGTCAACTGTGATTTTATCTCGTGGATTGCTGTGGCTCTTTGCGGCTCCTTCGCAGTTCAAGGCATTTTCAGTACTGCCCGCAATCTCCGGTCGGGAACCAGCTTCATTGACGGGGACGGAAAGGGGATCGCCTTGTCCTGGCTGATAGCTTTCCTGCTCTGCCTGCTCGCCGGGAACCCTCTCTACGAGACCCTGGTCTCCCTTTTGATCTCCTTCTTCATCTTCCTGGTACTGCGGAGCTATCTGGAGAGAAGCCTAGGGGGACTCACTCCCCAGTTGACAAGCACGCTTGGAACTGCTGCGGAGCTGATGATCCTGATTCTCGGACTCACAATGCTTGCAAGGACCTGAGGCAGTATCCGTGCTTGAATTCATCCAAAAACTTATATCAGAGCTTGCGCCGGAAAACGCCAGAGAAATTACCGAGATGCCTCTTCTCTCTTTGCCGGTCGAAGTTCCGCCTGACAACGCCAACGGCGACATTACGATCAACTTCTTCAAGCTTGCGAAACTGCTCAAAGGCAAGCCTGACATTCTGGCGGCCCGTGCGGCGGAAATTCTTTCGACGCGTCCCGAGGTTCTGAAGGCCGAAGCTGTCAAGGCGTTCTTAAATATTGAATTCGAGCCATCTTTTCTGCATTCGTCAGTTCCGGGACGCATAGACTGGATTCTCGCATTTCCGGAAAAAAAAGGGGGGCGTGTCGTCCTCGAGTACTCGGCACCAAACACGAACAAGCCCATGCATCTGGGGCATGTTAGGAACAACACGCTTGGACAGGCGGTCGGCGCGATTCTCAAAAAGGCTGGCAGAGAGCTTGTCTCTGTCAATCTGATCAACGATCGCGGCATACACATATGCAAGTCAATGCTGGCGTACGAGCGCTTCGGCAATGGAGAGCTTCCGTCGGAAAAAGGAAAGAAGGGGGATCACTTTGTCGGCGATTTCTATGTTCTTTTCGATGCCGAGCTGAGGAGGCAGATTGCCCAGCTCAAGGCGGAAGATCCATCTCTTGAAGGTCTTTCCGACGACGAGCTTTTTTCCAAGACTGAAATAGGTGCCGCCGCCCAGGACATGCTCAAGAAATGGGAGGCTGGAGACGATAGGACCATTGCTCTCTGGAAAAAGATGAACAAATGGGTAATTGACGGTTTTGAAGAGACATACAGGCGCATGGGAATCAAGTTTGACAAGATATACCTTGAGAGCGAGACCTATCTTCTCGGCAAGGATATTGTTTCCGAAGGTCTCGCCAGGGGAACATTTCAAAGGCGCGACGATGGCGCTGTATATGTTGATCTTGAAAAGGAGAAATTTGGCAGGAAGGTGCTCTTGCGTTCCGACGGCACCAGCGTCTACATCACGCAGGACCTTGGAACAACAGTGGAAAAGGCGAAAGACTTCGCTCCTGATTCTCAGATCTGGATTGTGGGAGACGAGCAGATTCTCCATTTCAAGACGCTCTTTGCGGTATTGGCAAAGCTGGGCTACGCCTGGGCGTCGTCTCTCTTTCACCTCTCCTACGGAATGGTCAATTTGCCGTCCGGTCGCATGAAGAGCCGCGAGGGAACGGTAGTTGACGCCGACGATCTTTTCGACCAGATGGCTGGGCTTGCGATGGAAGCTTGCAAAGAGAGGTATGGCGACAAATTGCCAGAAGACATCGAGGAGCGCTGTGAAATCATAGGGATGGGTGCGCTCAAGTTCATGTTGCTCAAATTCAGTCCGAAAACCACGATGACCTTCGATCCGTCCGCATCGCTCAAATTTGAAGGGGACACTGGCCCCTACGTGCAATATGCCTGTGCAAGGATCAACTCGATAATGAGGAAGGCGGACGCGCAGGGAGCAGGCATTTCCGGAAATATGGATTGGTCTCTTTTATCTGGCAAGGAGGAAAAACAGCTTGCAATCAGAATGCTTTTCTATCCAAAGGCTGTGCATGAATCGGCAGACAAGCTTGATCCCTCTATACTTGCGGGATATCTTCTGGAGCTGGCGAAGGCGTTCAGCCGTTTCTACAAGGAGTTTCCTGTGCTTTCCGCGGAAAGTCAAGAACTCAGATGCGCAAGACTGGCATTGTGCGATGCCACGCGACGCATTCTTGAAGACGGACTTGGACTGCTCTCGATTAGAGCTCCTGAAGCCATGTAGGGGCAAATTATTGAAGCCGAATATCTTGCCGGAAAGTTTGGGTTCGGAACCGTTATGAAAGCAGAGTGCAATAAATAGAGGAAAATCTCATGGAAGCTGAAGAAGTCATCAAGCAGTTGACCGAAAAGACAGATGTGTCGAGTTTGAAATCCAAACTTGCGTCCGGAGAAGAGACACTTAGGGACAGATGGCGCAGAACGATGTTTTTTCAGAGAGTTTCAAGCGCGCCCAACTTCGAGTTCGGCTACTGGGAAAGCACACTCAAAAACTGGCACAAGGAGGGACTGCCCCCGGAAGTCTGCAACGAAAAGACGGCTTATGAATATTTTGGCATAGAAAACTGGAAAACTGCGCCTGTCAACAACATGGGACTTTTTCCTGACTTCGGCTACACCATCGTCAAAGAGGACGACGATACTTTGATCTACCGCGATGGAGCTGGAACCCTCGCAGAGATCAATAAGAAAGGCGACAAGTCAATTCCCCACTACATTGATTTCAAGCTGAAGGACAGGGCAAGCTGGGAGGAATATAAGGTAAAGCTCGTCGCCTGCAAGGAGCGACTCCCCGAGAATTGGAAAGAACTTGCCGCCGCCTACGCGAAAAGGGACTACCCTCTGGCGGTCTCCCGCGGCTCCCTGATTGGCAGTATCAGAAACTGGATGGGCTTCGAGGGCATTGCGCTCATGGTCTATGACGATCCGGGCTTGCTCGAAGAGATGGTTGAAACCGTCTGCCAGATGATCTGTGGAAGCTTGGAAATCGCCCTGAAAGATGTCGAATTTGATTTTGCCAGTGGCTGGGAAGATATCTGTTTCAACTCAGGTCCTATCGTTGGGGCTGACTTCATGAACGACATCGTCTCCCCAAGATACAGAAGAATAAGCAACCTTCTGGAAAAACATGGCTGCCATATATCCTGGACGGACTGCGACGGCAATATAACTACGGTTGTGAACGCCTTCCTGAAGGGCGGGATCAACTGCATGTTTCCTGTCGAGGTCAATGGAGGAACTGATCCCGTCGAACTGCGCAGAAATCATCCTGACATCAGACTGCAGGGCGGATTCTGCAAGATGAAGCTCCTCCAGGGTAAAGAGGCGATCCGCAAGGAGTTCGAAAGACTCAAGCCGATCTTCCTGGAAGGCGGCTTCCTGCCAGGCATTGACCACAGGGTCCAGGCCGATGTGAAGCTCGAAAACTATAAGTATTACATCAAGATGAAAAGGGAGATCCTCGGAGTCGGCGGAAAGCCACAATTCAAGGAATGATTCAATAGCATTTAGATTGATGGGAAGCCTTTCTTGCGTTCTTCTCCTCATATTAGCTGCATATTCTGGCGGTCTGTGCGCGGATCCGAAAAACGCAGACAAATCCTCTTTGCAGGGACAACCTGATTTTTTTAGCGATCAATCCGCCCTTGATCCGGACGAGACGGCAAATCTGGTCTCAGAAGCATTTCACACGCCTCTTTCCGCGCGGTCTATGTCCCGCCGGGAAACGACGATACCATCGTATCGCCTTATTCCCGTCAAGCCAAATCCGCATCGAAAATAGGCATGATTTAATTAAACTTATTTGCG
>DYRX01000322.1 GCA_020718525.1 Victivallis vadensis | reverse complement strand
CGAAATTCGCAGATTTCAATGGCGACGGCAAATGCGACATGCTCTGGAAGCATGAAGTCACAGGACAGACGCTTATCTACATCATGAATGGAAGTCTTGTGAGCTATGCGAAGCAGTTGTACGGAGCTACAAGAACCTGGAGCATACAGGCGGTCGCTGATTTCAACGGGGACTCAAAGTCGGATGTGCTTATTCGGCATACGGATGGATCCTGCTATATCCATATCATGAACGGAGTGGCATCTTCGGACCAAGGCAATGTCTTCGTAAAGCCGCCCACGAAATGGACATTCAAGGTGGCATCCGACTTCGACGGCGACGGAAAATGCGACATGCTCTGGCAAAATTCTCTCGGTGAGGGCTGGATTGCGAAAATGGATGGAAAGAGCGTCGTTTCAGAGACAAAAGCCTATCAGATGAGTGCGACATCCCAATGGCAGGCAAAGCTATTTGGCGACTTCAATGGGGATTCTAAGACAGATATGCTATGGGAGCACAGCGACGGTTCCGGCTACGTCTATCTGATGGACGGCTCCGCGATTCTATCGGGCGGATACATCTACTATGCGAGAAACGCGAACTGGAACATCGTGTCTTCCGGCGATTTCAACGGCGACGGCAAAGCCGACATCCTCTGGGAGGACTCCATCGAAGGAATAGGATGCATATATCTTATGAATGGTGCTGCAATATCTGATTATGGAAATGTCTATGATCTCAAGGATCTAAATCCCTCGACAAAATGGAGCGTCGTGAAAGCTCTCGACTTCAACGGCGACGGCAAATCGGATCTGCTCTGGGAGAATGCCGCCACGAAGAAGACGCTTGTCTATCTGATGGACGGACTTGCAATCTCTTCATCCGGAACAGTTTACAGCAACGGAACTGGATGGAGGACAACACCGTAAAGCAATGAGCTTTACACTGCTGAAAGAAACGGATCTGCTGTAGTCTTCGTGTGAGATAATGTTCGACTTTTGGGAGATGCACCCAGCAAGACAATGAAATTGTTTAACTGAAAAACTACAGGCGTTCACGCCCGGGAATATTTTTCCGAGAGCTCTTTGACCTGACCAATTGATTCGATTCCCAGGGAGGCGCTCGGATGGGAGAGGGATGCCGCGGCAAGCCCGCATGCGAAATCAAGCATCTCCTTGAGGCTCCCCCCTGAATATATGACATGGAGGCAGGCGGCACAGAATGCGTCCCCAGCTCCAACCGTTCCTTTGATGAAGCCAGATGGAAGATCGAGAGAATAGACCGATTCTCTTTCTATTTTATTTCCATCTCTCGCCGAGGCGACCGCGCCCTCTGGAAAGTGTATTGCAACAACTTTTCCAACTCCCAAACCTAGAAGCGCGTCTGCGGCTTCCGATGCGTCCTTGAAGGAAATTTTCCCTTCAGGGCTCCGAATATTTTTGTGGAGAACTTTTCCCGCCTCGATCTCGTTCAGTATCAGATAGTCGGTAAATTTCAGGGACGGCGAGACTATCCCCGCAAACCTGTCGCTGTTTTCGCTGACGACGTCAATGGCAGTTTTGATTCCGGAATCTCTAAGACGCGAAAGGAGCCGGGCGGCACGAGTTCCGAATTCCGAATCGGCCTCGTCAAGCCTGTCCAGTAGCAGAAGATATCCCAGGAGGCATATTTCGCATCTGATCTGGCTTGTGTCGAAGTCGTCAATGTCAAGAGTCGCATTTGCTCCGCGCGCATGGAAGAAAGTTCGTTTTCCATTTGACTGGACAGTTATGACATCCGTGTAGGAGGTTCTTTGATTTGGGCGTCTGCGCAACAGCTCCGTGCATATTCCGTTGCGCCTGCAGTCCTCAATTATGAATGAGCCAAAATCGTCGTCTCCAAGAGCGCCGACCGCCTGAAGCGGGATTCCGCTCTTCAGTCTGGCGAGATCGAGCAGAACATTGTATGGAGAGCCTCCGTTTGCAGGCTCCTCCGTGTGCAGAATATTCGCGAGATTGCCTTCCTCCGGATAGGAGTCTACAAATTTGATCAGATCAATGATCCAGTTGCCGCCTGCGCAAATTCCATTTCTTTTCACAGCAGAAACTCCCTTCGTTTGCCTGCGCTCACAATTCAATTTTCACTTCCATGAAAATAAATTGGAAGAAAGCTAATTCAAGCTTCTGAAAGCATATCTGCTTGAATATTGCCATTGGAAGGCTCTATTTGCGCCGGACATTTTATACTGGAGTAAAAGGAGGATTTTGGTCTTCCATGCGGGATCTGATCGAGATTGGCAGGCGCATTCCAATGCAGGTCGAAGCTATTTTTACAGGTTGGGACGCTGGCGGCTTTCTTGTTCAGAAAAACTTTGAAGAGCAAGAAATCCGCATTTTTGCTTGTTCCGGAGAAATTTACTGAAAATATTCCATTGAACAGAACAAAGCGGAGCTGGTGTTTGTCATAATGAACGAAATGGAACAAAAAGGCGATTTGGAGCTTGTCGAGGCGTTCAGGCATGGGGACGAGTTCGCCTTCGAGGAACTCGTCAAAAGATATTCCGGGAAAATGTTTCAGACCGCCTACGGACTTTTAGGAAGCAGTCATGATGCAGAGGAGGTCGTGCAGGATTCCCTATTGAGGGCGTACAGGCACTTCGATCAGTTCAGAGGAGATTCGAGCTTTTCAACTTGGATTTACAGGATTGTAGTCAACCTTTCCCGCAACAAATATCAGTGGAACAAATCGCGGGGATCAGAGCTGAATGTCAGCATATCGGACAGACCTGACGATGACGGAGAAAAGAGAGGCGATTTTGAGATAGCGGACGAGCGCTACGAGCCGTCTGCAATGCTGAGAGACAAGGAGTCCGAGAACAATTTGATAGCGCTGATGAAGGATTTGCCTGACAAGCTCAGAGAGGTTCTAATCCTAAGGCACATCGAGGAGAAGAGCTACGAGGAGATTGCCAGGATGCTGGACTGCAATCTTGGAACTGTGAAGTCTAGGATTTCGCGCGCCAGAGAGGCAATGGTGGAGATCATAAGGAGGGAGAGGAAAAATGAAAACGGAAAATGAACTGGGATCCTGCCCCATGAAAGAGGAGCTGAGCCTCTATTATGATCGGCTTCTTCCCGAAGATTCCAAAAGCTTGAAACATATAAGAGACTGCCCAGTCTGCCAGGCAAGACTAGCTGACTACGCCTTTCTCGATTCCTCCCTCAAGACGGCTCTTGAAAACTCTGTCGGGGCCGGATTCGAAGAGAGATCTCTTGCTAATTTCAAACGCAAATTGTCGGAGAAAAAGACGAAAATCATTCCCTTCCCGATGCTCATGCTGAGAGTCGCGTCGCTAGTATTCGCGCTTTCTTCCCTCGTTTTCTTCATTCACGAAACCGTCTCGGAGCCTAAGGATTCCGCCTCGCAAATCGGCGTTTCCCCGGATCAGAATCTCTCGGCAGGCTCAAGAGAAAAATCTATTTCGGGCGGAACTGTCAAATCTCAGGCAAGCGCAAACAATCCTGCAGAACGCCATGCAGAGGAGAGGCCCGTAGCCAAAAATTCATCAGGAAGCGGAGAGGTTTCTTACGGAAACATGCGCCCCGCAAGCGCTGGAAATTCAGGACAGGATTCGTTCACTTTTTCTCATGTGCCCACCCAACAGCCTGCGGAAATACCGAAAATAGTTCACCATGTCTGGTCCGTCCGCGATCTTAACGAGGCAAAGGCAAAACTCGCGAAAGCTGTTGAATCAGGAAAAGATAACGGCAAAAACTGTGTCAGATCAAGGAGGCTTGGCAACAGGTCAGAACGCTTTGCCATTGGTCGCCTCGAGAAGAAAAAGCTAGTCAACTTGGTGAAAACCCTCTCGAATGACGGCTTCACCCTCATGTCTCCTGTCGAGCCACAGCCCGAAAGCAGAGAATTTCAGGGCAATGCAAACGAGCCTGTCCGCTACTATTTCGAGCTAGTCAAACTCTGATCATATAGTTTTTCAAGAAAAATAAATTCACAATTTGAATTTATTAAAATGAAAAACTATAGCCAGCAAAGCTCGGATCATATTGCCCGAGGGTGTTGAAGCCGGTATTTTACTACGACTTTGTCCGATGTCCAATATTTGTCCTTCCAGGACAGGCAAGTTTCATTCTTCCTTTGCGCCTTTGTGAGAGAATATTTCATGTGATTTCCCCTCAACTAATTGGAATTCCGCCCGTCCATTTTCCATTCCTGCTTGCAATAGAGCCCCAGCCAGTGTAATGTTTTTTAGGGGCTATGCCATGCCCAATTGTTCTTATTTGACAGCTTTAACTTGATCGTATAGGAAATTGTTTTTTTTATGATTTTCGTAATCGTAGTCGCTATCGCTATCAGCGGAGCGGTTCACGTTAGCGTACACGATGGAC
>DYRX01000321.1 GCA_020718525.1 Victivallis vadensis | reverse complement strand
CGTCCCTACAGGACGCAATGGCTTCCATTTCCCTGTCCTGGGGTATCAGGAACAAAGTGTCTGAAAATTTTGAAATATTCCGACCAGACCTGGCTCGCCTCTTCAAGAGGAAGGCGTTCAATCGCGTCAGCTCCCATTTTCCAGTTGAAGACATGTACATTCGTCAAAGAAGGGAGAAGTCTTTCGAGTCCGTCTCTGCGGGATTCTTCGCTCTGTCCGAGGGGAGTCTGCCAGTAGAATGAGACATTTTCGCCCTCGAGCTCCTCTTTGAGAATCAGGGACGACTCGCTTGTGTTCGTGAGGGTGCCTCCGTGAAATTCCAGGGAAATTCGAATTCCTTCGTCCGAAGCGGCATCTCCGATTCTCCGCAAATCATTGACCACCTTAAAGACATATGATCTGTCGGCGTCCTCCCAATTTTTAGCGCCCGCCCAGACTCTGATGATTGGCGCAGCGAGGGCTTTCGCTGTTTCGAGAACTTTTGCAAAGGGAAGCCCCTCCTCTCCGCTGTTCCCTGCACGATAGTAGGAGCCATAAGATGAGATTCTGATTCCGTTGTCGGCAGAAAGATCTCTGACTTTCAAGGCATGATCATCCATGCCGTGCGGGACATGTACGTCTCCTCCCCATTCGACGCATTCAAGTTTTGCCTTGACAATTAGCTTCACAATATCTTCGACGGACATTTTTCTGAAGCTGACAGAAACAAGTCCTGTAGAGATCATGATTTTTCCTCGTAGAGCTCCGTTCGTCTGACGAAGTCTTCAGTGTATCCTTGTCCCTGTTGAGAGGGCATTGTAGGCGCCCCATACGTGCCCAGCCTTCCTCTTCAAGCCGGCATCGAGCTCAGGAATCGAGTCGGACTTCCGTTCAAGCACGGAGTCAATCCGCAAAACAAGCTCTTCTAGCCGCGCCCTTTGTCCGGCGAGCCTTATCTGCATTGTTTCGAATCCGAACGGCTTGCATGTCGAATACCACAGTTTGCGGAAGGATTTTGCGAGTTTCGCAAGTTCCTTTATCAGCGCGGCGGCGGCTTTCTGCGAATTTCGCAGGGACTTTCTGTCCCTCTGCGCGTAGGATGATATCAGCAAGTCCGCCAGATCCAGCTTGTCGGCAAGAAATTCAAGCAGCAGCTTTATGTGTTTGAAATCGCCCGCTGTCCCGCCTTCCGCCTTCCGCTCTATCTGTCTTGATATTTCCCTGAATTTTGATGCGGCGTCGGAAAGCGCCTTGTCGTTTTTGAGTTTCTCGTTGCCCTGATGTATCATCATCAGAGGGTCGTCCCAGAGAATTGCCGTCGGACTCAAAATCGAATTCATTTGCGACACGGTTCTGGAGAGATCCAGATCGGAGCCGAAAAGCGACGCAAATCTTTTGCACAGGGCTTCGCCGTCATTTTTGTCAGAGAAGGCTTTTTCCGCCATTATTGCAAGCCCGGCGAATGCCGAATCCCAGTCGCAGTATCCGCCGTCGTCTCCCCACATTGTAAAGAAGACTTCCTTGACGCCAGACTCTCTGCACGCCTCGACGCAGGGAATCGCAGTCTGCTCAGTTTTTTGGATGTCGCAGAAGAACTTCACCCATGTCCAGACGCCCGAAGCCATGAGCGGCTCGAAGCCCATCGCCCTGTGCCGGGAGATCCAATCCAGATAGAAGTCTTTGTCTTCGTGGTAGTAGTCCCAGTACACGAGTCCCGCCTCTTTCGGGATGGCATCCACAACATTTTGCGGTATTTCGCACTTTTTGTCGTAATATTCGTTGGTTTTGCTCCCCATGCGGAAATACATGTCGGACCATATCATCGGGCTCAATCCATGCTTTTTGCATATTTCGACGACTTTTTCAAGGTGCCTGTTGAATATGTCGAATCCGCGCTGATGCCCGTGCAGATCCATGAACTTCCCGCGTCCGAGATCGTGGGTTTCGTCCATTCCCACATGAATACGGCGAGTTTTGAACAATTTTGCCCAATGTCCGATCATCTTGTCAATGAGCGCATAGGTTTTTTCGCTGTCAACCAGAATGACGCTGTTTGTGTCCTTTACACTGTGGTATTCCGGCCAGAACAGAACCTGCTCGAGATGTCCAAGCGTCTGAATGCACGGAATCATCTCTATTCCGAGAGAGCTGGCAAATGCATCCATCTCCGCTAGCTCCTCCGACGAATAGGCGCCGCGCATGAATCCGAAAAACGGCTCGTCTAGCAGTTGATAGGTGTCTTCGGTGTAAAGCATTGCCATGTTGTAGCCCAGGAGCGCGAGCTTCGTCATCCATTTCTTGAAATGCCCGACGGTCATGACAGCGTTTCTCGAGCAGTCAAGCATGATGCCAAGGCTTGCGAACGGAGATGATTCGCAGACGGTTTCGCCGTCCGGAATAAGATCCGAAAGAATTGACGCCAATGCGCGCAATGCCATGTTCGTCTCCGAGTAGGAGACGGAAACGGACTGTCCTTTTCTGACCATGCTGAGCGTTCCGGGAGATGCCGTCTTAGAGAAAGAGACCTTTATTCCGTTTTTGCCATCGCCCAGGCGTATTGGATGCTCTGCGCCAATTGTTTGAATGGCACTGAGCAGTTTTCCATCGTTGCCGCCGTCTTGTACGCAATAGAGTTTTTTTTCTTTCATTATTTTTCCTTTTGAATCTGTGCTGTAGGCGGAAACTGTATCATCGGGCACCGGCTTGTCAAGCCATATAATTCTAGGGAGTGCCAAAAAGAGAAGAGCAGATAATCTGAGAGACGAAGTCAGCATCTCCAGATCAGTCATACTCGTTTGGACTGAAAATTTAAGACATCTGAATCCATATTGAACTTTAAAAAATGCGCATAGAGCTTATCTTATTCCGTTGAAAGGATGGGATACTAGGATTCAAGCCTCAGACAGGATCAATTAACTTCTCATATGAAAAATGACTGAACCTGAAAAATCACAAAGCCCGCCCTCTCAATTGCCGATGATAATTTCGGCGGTTTTCTTTGCGCTCGTCTCGCTCTATCTTCTGCTGGAGCTCAGCAATGCGAACGCCAAAAACAGGGATGCGGAGAAAAAACTTTCCGAAATCAGGTTGCGCGAATCGCAGAAGGGCGCGAAATCATCGGAGTCCGGATCAAAGAAATCAGGCGAGATCAAAAAACTGCGCAAGGAGCTCGAATACTGGAAAAAGAAGGCGGAAGACTCTGAATTCAAGAAAATTTTGCCAGCGCCTGCCCCCGTCGTTGATTCTCACCTGTCAAAATTTCTGAGCAACAGAAGCAATTTTTTCAACTTCCTTTACGAATCGGATCCCGCATCCCGCGCTGAAACTTTAAAGCAGTTGGGGCTTATCCCCTCGAATGACGAATTCTTTCTCATTTTCAACCGTCTCAGCTCGGGCCCGTCTCCAAGCTTTCTGCTCATATCCAAACTTTTCGGCGACTGGATCAACTCCGACAGAAACGATTTCTGCAATTTTGCTCTGGCAATGGAAAACGAGAAGCTTTTTCAGATGGCGGCACAGCTCATTGTAAGAACCTGGCCTCCTGAAAATCTTTCCGGACTCGGCGATCTTCTTGCAAAAGCCGCTCAAAATCCCAAGCTAATCCATTTGCTGGGACCTGCGATCATGATGCACTCAATGGCAAATCCGCATTACGCCAAGGAATGGTTTGAAATGATCCCCGAGGATAGCGCCTTGCGAAATTCGCACATCAGATACGTGGCAATGGCGCTCGTAAAGGAAAAAAATCAGGAATCCGCGGCAACCTGGCTCGCAGGCGTGCGGCCTGACTCAGTCAAGGACGCGGGTATTTTTGTCTTTGTGACAGAAACTGCAAAGTCGGATTCGCAAATAGCCCTTGCGTTTTTGGACAGAATTTCTTCAGACAAGCTTCGAAGCATCGCTTTTGCTGGCATTGTCGGTGAAATCGCCAAAAATGACATTGATGAAGCCGCGGCGATGGCCTATGGAATGTCGGAGGGGGATGAAAAGGACAGGACTTATGCGATTATCGCTGGAAACATCGCGGCCAGTTCTCCCGAAACTGCGATGGATTGGGCTTCCGCGATTTCAAACGAGGAAATAAGCAGGGGCAGTATTCTTAGAGTCGCAGACATTTGGATGAGGGGAGAGAATTCCGAAAGCTTTTCAGATTGGCTGGAATCCGCACAAATTTCGGATGATCTGAGAGAT
This sequence comes from Victivallis vadensis, assembly GCA_020718525.1. Taxonomy (GTDB): domain Bacteria; phylum Verrucomicrobiota; class Lentisphaeria; order Victivallales; family GWF2-50-93; genus DYRX01. Next base: position 228 of record DYRX01000321.1, on the reverse strand, counting down.
GAAATAAACCGCATTGTCCAAGGCATCCAAGCTGAGAGTCCGCGCTGACGCAATAAGGCACATTTTCAAATAAATAATTTCATTATTTTGCCGAAAAACTATCATCGGGAAGCTGAAGCTCAGCATTGCTTCTCAGTTTTTTCATGACTCTTATGACTTCGGCCGCGTCGCTCATCTAGTGTCCTGTTTCCTAAATAACGATACCATGTCTCTTTAATAATTCAGATT
>DYRX01000320.1 GCA_020718525.1 Victivallis vadensis | reverse complement strand
GAAGACAAGCTCCCTCTTGTCTATATGCTCGAGCACATCTTTGAGGTGGATGCAGTCATATTTGGAGAGATTTCCTTCGGAAAATTCCCGAATGTCTTTAAGCACTTCAAATCTGCATCCTGTTCTTTCGGCAGCGGCAGAGACAAGAACGGGATTGATGTCCACGCCGGAAATATTTTCAAATCCTTTCAATTTGAGGTATTCGACAAAATCGCCGAATCCACAGCCATAGTCAAGAATTGCCGCATTTTTATCAGAAGGCAGAATGGATGAATACCACGCATCAAAGCCCCTGACCGAGGAGGAATCCATTATATTTGAACCAAGCTCTTTGAGATGAGAATAATATGCAAGATCTTCATTCATGGTCCAGATTATCCACTTTTCTATGGTCTCTTCGCGGGAAAATTGACATCTTGACTGTGACGATTACTGAAATTGCCAGCCGGCCAATCCGCAAATTCGCCCATTAAAATGAACACTTTCCGCAAGGATGAGCATAACGCCAAATGAGTGCAATTTCCAATGCAAATTCATTTTAAACCCAATTTATTGCTTCTTAACTTGACGGCAAAGTTGTTTTGCAACAGCCCCTTTGTGTGGGATGATTCTTCAGAACCATGTAATTTCCTTTTCATAATTTTATCATCACTTTAACTAGAATTTGCTTTTATTTTTGCTATTTTGGCATAAGTTTTCCGTGGTCAGGCATTTGCTCTGCGAATCGTCGTCCGTGCGTATGTCTGGACTTTCCGTTTTCAGCACTATGCTTGGTTCAACCACTCAATAAAAGGGGGAAGAATGTGCGCCGCAAAGATTGTTGATGAAGCCCTGGACAACGCCGTTCAGGCGGCAGGCATTTTCAGCCAGTTTTCTCAGGAGGACACAGATCGGGTTGTCGAAGCTGTTTTTTCAGCGGGGTTTTCTTCGCGGACAGCTCTTGCTAAAATGGCAGTCGAGGAGACTAAGCTTGGCATCTACGAGGACAAAGTCATAAAAAACACTGTCGCCACTCTTCTTGTCTATGACAGCATCAGCCGGGAAAAGACAGTCGGCATAATCAGTGAAAATTTTGATACGGGGATCATTGAGATAGCCCAGCCGCTTGGACCGATTCTCGCGATTATTCCGATGACCAATCCGACCTCGACTACGCTTTTCAAAATCCTGATAGCGCTTAAGACACGCAATCCGATCATCATCAGCGCGCACCACAGGGCGATCAATTCATGCCGCGAGACAGTGAGAATATGCTATGAAGCGGCGCTGAAGGCTGACGCGCCTGAAAACTGCATACAGTTTTTCGAGAGGGGCTCAAGGGAGGATACGCAGGAGCTCATGCGCGATCCGAGGCTTGCCCTCATACTTGCGACAGGCAGTGGAAGCGTGGTGAAGGCGGCATACAGCTCGGGAACTCCGGCAATCGGGGTTGGCGCGGGAAATGTTCCTGTCTTCATCGAAAAAAGCGCGGACATTCCATTTTCGGTCTCGCAAATCATGCTTTCCAAGACTTTCGACAACGGCACGGTCTGCGCAAGCGAACAGTCGCTTGTCGTTGAAAAAAGCATCTCCGCTTCAGTCAGACAGGAGCTCGTTGCAAATGGCGCCCATTTCCTTTCGCCTGCTGAAATCAAGGCTGTCGAGAAGGTCGCATACGATTCCGGTAAGGACGTGATGAATGTTGACATAGTCGGAAAATCCGCCGGACATATCGCGTCTCTGGCGGGCATAAAAATACCTGCAGGCACAAGAGTTCTGCTTGCACCGCTGGGCGGCGTCGGCAAGGAATGGCCGCTCTCCGCTGAAATATTGGCGCCGATCCTCGCCTACTACGAATGTGACGACTTCAGTTCCGCCGCGAACCTCTGCATTGATCTCAACTTCTTTGGGGGCATAGGACACACCGCGGCGATATATTCAAACGACGAGGCGAAAATCAGAGAATTTTCCATACTGATGAATGCAGGAAGAATCCTGGTCAACACGCCTTCATCCCAGGGCGCCGTCGGCGGAATCTACAACACTCTGCTCCCGTCCCTTACGCTTGGCTGTGGCACGGGCGGGAAAAATATCACGACCGACAACATCAGCGCCAAGCATCTGCTCAACATACAGCGCATATGCAGAAGAAGGTCGAACGAGCGCTTCATGAGACTGGACATGAAGAGCGTCATGGACGGAGCCAGGACGGCTGACGAACTCCTTGCCGAATACAACAAGAACTTCTAAAAAGACAGAAACATTCACGGAGGAAGAAAAAATGAACAGTGCAAAAAATGACGGGATTTTGAGTTTTTCAGAAAGCGGAAACGTGCTTACATGCCTTTTTCTGCAGGAAAAGATGAACACGGAAAACATGGGCGGTGCAGAAGCTGAAATCCTTTCCAGGCTCGAGGCTTTCAAAGGCGGAAGCGTCGTCTTTGATCTAGCGAAGGTAAGCTATGTATGCTCCTCCTTTCTGAGAATCTGCGTGAGGGTCTCGAACAAGCTCGGAACAGGAAAACTGCTCCTCAAAAACAGCAGTCCCGAAGTCAAGAAGGTATTCAAGATCTCGGGACTTTCCCAGATGCTTGCAGGCTGATGATTCCAGGTGTAGCCAAACAGCTTTTAATTTGAAGAAAGGATGCGTCCATTGAAAAAGATCGCATGTTTTTTGCTTGCAGTTTCTGTGTGTATCATCCAGTTCGGATGCGCCAGCAACAAAGTGATCAACGGCATTGAATACAACACCTATGGAGTCGTTGACGCCTCGGAAAACAAGAATCCAAACGTCAGGTACGATGTGGTTTGGGGCAATGTAATCTGGGGGACAGTTCTACTGCCGACCATCATTGCGCCAATTTATTTCTGGGGATTTTCAATGTGGGAGCCGGTCGGCCCCGAAACAGGCGTTCCAGGCCAGGTAATGGAATGAGAGGCGCATGAACATGAAAAAAACAGCGCTTCTAGCATCCCTCTGCCTGATTTTTCTCGTCGGATGCAGTACAACGACCTTGGTGACTTCCAATCCTCCGGGCGCGGATATTCTGCTCGACGACGCCTATCTGGGCAAAACACCTATGAAATGCGCTGTCGCCTCCAAGCTCGGATACTTCAACAAATATATTTTCAAAGCCGAAATGAAGGGATGCAAAAGCGAAATGCTGATTTTTCAGGAGCCTTCCTTCTACAGCGGCGCGGCGGGTGTCATTCCTCCGGAAATACACTTTGAGCTGAAGCAGGAAGATCCTGCCGGTAAAGAAGATTAGAGACCTCCATATGTCTTATCCATTTGAACAATCAGGGAGATACAAATGCTAGATTTGGAAAAGGGAACAAAGATTCTTTTCACCGGCGACAGCATAACCGACTGCGGCAGAGATAGGAAAAATATTTCGGATCTCGGTGTCGGCTACGTCAGAAACATCGCCTCATGGCTTCTGCTCGAATGTGCCGAGCTCGAGCTTGCTTTTGTCAACACTGGGATTTCCGGCGACAGAGCAAAAGATCTTGTCGCCAGATGGGACGCAGACTGCATCGCACACAAGCCCGACATCGTTTCAATATTTGTCGGAATCAATGATGTCTGGAGAAAATATGACGGAAACGATCCGACATCCGCCGAGGACTATGAAAATAATTACAGGCTCATCCTCGAATCCTGCAAAAGAAAGCTGGACTGCAAAATCGTCATAATCGAGCCCTTTGTCCTGCCTGTTCCAGATGACAGAAAAAAATGGAGAGAAGATCTTGATCCAAAAATTGACGTTGCCAGGCGTCTCGCGAGGGAATTCGCCACGGTCTATGTTCCGCTCGACGGCATTTTCGCCTCTGCATCCCTAAGGAGAGAACCGGCATACTGGGCTTACGACGGAGTTCATCCGACCATTGCAGGACACATGCTTATCGCCGATGCCTGGCTTGAAAAAACCGCCCTTCTGCGCTGATAAAATCAATGTCCCGCACGAAGGCACGGAGGCACGAAGATCCTTGTTGAACGTCTCTGTCAACTGCAGTTTTTCTGAATTCATTTTCTGGAAATTCTCTGTGCCTTTGCGTCTTTGTGAGAGAATATTTCATGTGCTTTATCCTCAACTAATTGGAGTTCCGCCCATGCTGAATTTCAATGAAGAATATTGAAGGAAAGAGGGAGGAAAGATGACCGGCAAGCTGATGCGTGCCGGAAGAAAGGCGGTAGCTCCGTTGCACTTCGCGACTGCAGTCCAAATGTCCCAAAAAATTTCGGCGGATGCCTTTTTGGGGAAGCAAAGCCAGGCATTCTTTCCCCTTATTTTCTTAGCAGTAAAAGCTTGTTACCCCAGCCCTTCCTGCCAATCTGGAATTTTGGGACAGTTACAAGGCCGTTGGAGTCGGCTGAGACCTCCCCGTCGGCTATCTTTTTGGGGTTCTTAGGATCTGAGCAG
>DYRX01000319.1 GCA_020718525.1 Victivallis vadensis | reverse complement strand
TAATCTGAATTATTAAAGAGACATAGTATCGTTATTTAGGAAACAGGACACTAGGGGGATTTATTCCATTTCAGCAGGAGTGCAGCAGTTTTCCTTCAGCATAGACAGCGACCGGATGCGAAGCCATGTCGAACGGATCGCCGTTCCAGCATACGAAGCTTGCCCATTTGCCTCTGGTCAAGGTCCCTAGAAAATCTTGCACACCAAGTATTTCCGCATTTTTTCTGCTGAGTATTGCAACCGCTTCGCTTCTGGCGACGCCGAGCCTGAGAAAATATCTGAGCGTGCAGAATAGCTGTTCCTGAAGGACGACCGGATGATCGCTCATGAGTCCAAATTCTACCCCGCTGTCGAGAAGGAAGCGTATGTTTTTCCAGGACTTGTGCTTGAGCTCGACCTTGTAGCCAAAGCTGTCAACTGGCCCATATACGACTGGTATCTTCCGCTTTGCAAGTTCCAGGAATGTATCCACGTCATGAACGTCTCCGGCATGCTCGACGCATATTTTTAGATTGAACTCGTCGGCAAATCTCAGGAGAGCGGAGATGTCGTCGCTCTTGTGGACATGCGTACGCAGGACAGTGCGGCGTTCGAGGAGCTCCTTCATGACCTTCTGGCGGGGAGAGAGCTTGTTGGCTTCCTTTTCGTCCTTCAGCTTCGCCCTTGTTTCCAGCATTTCATTTCTCAGGACTGCTAGACAGCCCATCCTTGTGTGCGGACGAGTCCCCTTCCAATTTTTGGTTGACATCGGGTTGTAGCCGAAAGCCGCCTTAAGCCCGGATCTGCAAATAAGGGCCGAGTTCGTGTCTTTGGCGTAGTTCCGTATGAATGCCGAATTTCCGCCGACTATGTTTCCGCTCCCGGGTAGGACGCAGGAATAGAGGACTCCAGCTTCGACGCTGTCGCGGAACGCGGCATCGTCCATCTGCACTGAATCTAGGGCGTCGGCGAGAAAAAGCAGACTGTCCATCTGCTCGTTTGCCTCGTCTTCTGAAGAGGGCTCGCCCTCTCTGCACATCCCAATGTGGCAGTGTGGGTCAATGAATGCAGGCGTAACAGTATGGTAGATGCAGTCTGTATCGAGTGCATTGGTTTCTGAAACGGACTTGATCTCATTTCCCTCGAAGCAGATTTCTGCGTTGCTGAGGAATGATTCGCCTGTGAAAAGATTCTTTGCGATGATTCTTTGCATTTTTTTCTCCTTGAGTTTTGTTAATCCTACTGCTTATGTTCTCGTCCAGCCTGAGGCGCTGTCGGAAGCCGCCTGTGCAATCATCTTCTATTAAGACAGAGCACTGCGTTATTTCCGAAGCAGCTTTGAGAAGTTTTACAGAACTAATCCAAATCTCGCAAGATAATAGCTCTCTTTTTGCGTTTTGAAATTGTTTTTTTTCGGAAATGAGCTAAATTGAACGGACTTTTTTGCGCGTGTCCTGCACGGAAAGAGTCCATTGCCGTGTCGCATGATTCGAATTCTGCGCGCTGACGGCGTCTCAAGATGATTCGCATTTTTTATCATTCAACTAAAAGGAGATCGAAATGTCAAAGAACGAGAAGCATGTCTTCTTCTTCGGAAACGGGAAGGCGGAAGCCAAGGGAAAACTTCTTACAAAGGATTTTCTCGGCGGCAAGGGCATCGGACTGATGGAGATGACAAGCATCGGACTGCCTGTCCCCGCAGGTTTCACGATCAGCATTCCGACCTGCGAAGAATATTACAAGCTCAATTGCAAGCTTCCGAAGACGCTCGAGAAGGAAGTGAGAGAGGCTGTGACGAAGCTCGAGAAGGCAAGCGGCAAGAAGTTCGGCGACAAAAATGATCCTCTGCTTGTTTCGGTCAGATCAGGCGCGGCGCGCTCCATGCCAGGAATGCTCGAGACAATCCTGAATCTCGGTCTGAACGACATCAGCGTCGAAGGTCTTGCAAAAAAGACCGGCAATGCGCGTTTCGCATATGACTCATACCGCAGATTCATACAGATGTTCTCCACGACTGCCATGGGGCTGTCCAAGGATCCCATGGAAGACATGCTCCACAAGCTCAAGCACAAGCTCAACATCAAGAACGATCCGGAAATCCCTGCGGAAAGCCTGAAGGAGCTCTGCGATCAGTTCAAGGCCTTCTACAAGAAGAACAAGGGATCAGAATTCCCGCAGGATCCCTATGCCCAGCTCTGGGGCGCAGTCATGGCGGTCTTCAACAGCTGGGAAGCTGAAAAGGCGGTCACCTACCGCAGAGTCGAGAAAATAACAGACCTTAAGGGCACAGCGGTCAACGTCGTCCAGATGGTCTTTGGAAACAAAGGCGAAAAGTCGGGAACTGGTGTCTGTTTCACACGCGATCCCAACACGGGGGAAAACGTCTTCTACGGCGACTATCTCATCAATGCGCAGGGAGAGGATGTCGTCGCCGGAATCCGCACGCCTCTCAAGCTTGCATCTCTTGAAAAGCAGATGCCCAAGGCTTACAAACAGCTTTGCGATGTCCGCAAGACCCTCGAGAAGTACTACAAGGAGATGCAGGATCTCGAATTCACAATCGAGGACGAGGTGCTCTACATGCTCCAGTGCAGAACTGGCAAACGCTCCCCAGCTGCGGCATTCAAGATTGCAGTTGACATGGTGAAGGAAAAGCTCATTTCCAAGGAGAATGCGATTGACCGCATCACTCCCGAGCAGATCGAAGGGATTTTCTACCCTGTCATTGACACTGCCACAGTTGACGCGCCCAAGCTCAAGGAACTTTACCTTGCAAAAGGAATTGACGCTGTTCCGGGAGCGGCCTGCGGGAAGATCGTCTTCCATGCCGCCGAAGCCGAAGCAATGGCGCACAAAGGCGAGAAAGTCATCCTCGTCCGCAAAGAAACCAGCCCTGAAGATGTTGGCGGAATGCATGCCGCGCAGGGAATCCTCACAGCCACAGGCGGAAAGACATCCCATGCGGCTGTTGTCGCCCGCGGCTGGGGCAAGTGCTGTATCGTCGGCTGTGAAGCCCTCACCATTGACTACGAAAAGAAGACTCTTTCGGTCGGAACAAAGAAGCTTTCCGAAGGCGATGAAATTACGCTGAACGGCTCGAGCGGCGAGATCTTCCTCAGCTCCCTTCCTTTGAAAAAGCCTGAACAGACAGTAGAATTTAAGACTCTCCTCTCCTGGTGCGACAAGATCCGCAAGCTCAAAGTCAGAACCAATGCCGACACGCCATATGACTCGGCAAAGGCGATCGAGCTGGGAGCGGAAGGAATCGGACTTTGCAGAACGGAACACATGTTCTTCGACACCGAAGAGCGCCGTCTTGCAATACAGGAGATGATCGTTGCAGAAACCGTTGAAGACAGGAAAAAGGCGCTTGCCAAACTCCTTCCATTCCAGAAGGAAGACTTCATCGGCATATTCACTGCTATGAACGGCAAGCCTGTAACGATAAGGCTCATAGATCCGCCTCTGCATGAATTCACGCCGAAAGACGAAGAAGGCGTCAGGAAGCTCAGCAAGGTCACAAAGATGGCACCCGAGAAGATCGTCCATCGCTGTGAACAGCTTCACGAGGCGAATCCGATGCTTGGACATCGCGGATGCCGTCTCTGCATAACCTACCCCGAAATTCTTGATATGCAGGTTACTGCAATCATATCGGCGGCGGTCGAATGCGCGAAGAAGGGAATCAAAGTCCTTCCCGAGATCATGATACCTCTCACGATTGACCGCAAGGAGCTCAAGCTTCTGACGGATCAGACAAGAGGCGTTGCCGACAAGATCATTGCCGATGCGAAAATTGGTGGAAAGGTCAAGTACATGGTCGGAACAATGATCGAAGTACCAAGAGCGGCTCTGCTTGCGGACGAAATCGCGGAAGTCGCGGAGTTCTTCTCCTGCGGAACAAACGATCTCACGCAGATGACGCTTGGACTCTCCCGCGACGATGCAGGCAGATTCCTCCCCGAGTACTACAAGAGTGAAAAAGAAGGCGGAAGAGCCATATTCCAGGACGACCCCTTCCAGAGCCTTGACAAGAGCGGAGTCGGCAAGCTCGTCAAAATGGCGATCCAGCTTGGCAGAGAGACCAGACGCGATCTAAAGGTCGGTATCTGCGGAGAGCACGGCGGCGAAGCCAAGAGCGTGAAGTTCTGCCACAAGGTCGGCATGAACTACGTCTCCTGCAGTCCCTACCGCGTTCCAATCGCAAGGCTTGCGGCGGCGCAGGCGGCAATAGCAGACGAAGCGAAAAAGAAATAATCGCATCCTGCTGATTTCGTACAACAACAGGGCGTCCAATCGGACGCCCTGTTTTTTTTGCATTATTCCTGCAATAGCTCAGAAAATTCAGAGATCCGAAGCTCTGTGATTTTTCAGTGGCACTTTTTTGCTTTTTTTTAGCCGCAACGCGGCTATGTGGTATAGCCTGGGGTTTTTCAACCCCAGGACAGGGAAATGGAAGCCATTGCGTCCTG
>DYRX01000318.1 GCA_020718525.1 Victivallis vadensis | reverse complement strand
AACATCAATGAGTTGCAATGTAAATATTACTATACGCAAAAAGGAACATCCGTTATAGCTTGTGGTGACCTTGGGAATTTGCATCATCAATTTATTTTTTCAAAACGAGGGATTTTTATCTGCGATTGTTTTCAGCACCGGTAACGAGTGCTGATTGTTATTCGCTGATTAAAAAGAAGATACGCTTAATTTTTACAATTTTTAACGATGTCGCGGATTCAGATGTCTGAAATTGTGAATTGATTTTCCGTGAAAAACTATGGCATCTTTGGCTTAGTGAGAGATTTTTCCCGCCAATGCCAAGGCGTCACTTTTTCAGCGCAGGGTCAAGGATTGTCCTATTGCCTGATCCGAAGACTGTGCCAGAAGTATGGATGCTGACACCGTTCATGATGTAGTCGAGCGCCTTGAGAGAGGAGCTGTTTTGCCATAGAATGTCGGCCTTGCTGTCGCCGTTGAAGTCCAGGAGGCGAAGCACCTGCCAGTCGCTGTTGGTGACGACGTAAGGCATTCCGCTCGAGAGCATTGTGAGTCCGTTCATAAGCCAGACCGAACCCTGACCCGTCAGGCTGTTCTGCCAGAGAAGATCGGATTTGCCGTCAGCGTTGAAGTCGCCAGATTGTATGACTGTCCAGCCTTCGGATGCCGGAGGCGTTGTATAGACGTAGCCTTTGCTTGTGATTGACGTGCCATTCATGAGATACATGTAGCCGGCCTTGGCGACCGTGTCGCGCCAGAGTATGTCGCATTTTCCATCGCCATTGAAGTCGGCGAAGAATTGGGGAAGCCAAGTCGCGCTTCTGTCATAAATCTGCCCCTGGCTGGATACGTTTTTCCCATTCATTAGGTAGAGCTGTCCTGTGATAGGTGAACTGCCGATTTCCCAAAGGATGTCCGCTTTTCCATCGCCGTTGAAGTCGCCAGTGCTCTTGGCTGTCCAGTTAAGTCCTCTTGTCACTGTCCCGAAGTCCGATACACTTGTTCCATTCATGATATAGATGACTCCCTGTCCGCTAACTGGATGCTTCCAGAGGATGTCGGTTTTCCCATCTCCGTTGAAGTCGCCAAGCTTGTCGAGTCCCCAGCCGGTTCCGCCGTTGTAGATTGTGCCGACAGAGAGAACTGTGAAACCGTTCATCAGATAGATGATGGATTTGCCTGTGCTTGCGCTCTGCCAGATGAGATCCGATTTGAAATCTCCGTTGAAGTCGGCGATTCCTGCAACAGACCAATCGGGATTTGTGTTGCGGTAGATGTTGTCGCTTGCGGAAGGTGTTGCGCCATTCATCAGATAGAGATAGCCGTAGTATGTTGCAGAATCATCCGCGACCACATCGCTCTTGCCGTCTCCGTTGATATCCCAGGTCTTCGTTTGAAGCTCGAAAGCCCCAATATCAGTCCCAGCTCCGAATGTGCGGACAAAGCCTGGGCCGCGCTGATCGGTCGTAAAAGACTGCGGATTCGAGCCCGCATTGATTCCAGGGCTTGTGGCTTGAAGAGCACGCGTCTGTGTCAGTCCGCCATTGTCTGCGAGAGAATTGAGAGCCGGATCAATGCCGACGATGTTTCCATTCACCCCATTCGTTATACCATGGTTTCCGTCACTCGTTTCGACAAGATTGTATTCGGCATTTGAAATGACAGCGTTTGCCCCCTTGCTGATATTCTGGCCTCCCGTCGGATTAGAGCATGAGTTGTCTCCGAATATTGTGCTGTAGGAGTTCATTGCAACACCGATGGAGCTGACGAGATTCACCGCTCCTCCAACTCCGTTGTTGACTGATGCGGCGCTCGATGAATTGCCTGCCAGGGTGCAGTTGTAAAAGTTTATGGACACCGTCGCCGGCGAAAAGCAGTTGAGATATGCAACTCCGCCTCTTGCTATTCCAGTTCCACTGGCATAGCTGATCTGATTGCCGGAAAAAGTGCAATTGCTGAGATTCATTACGGCCGTATATGCTCCGCTGAATGGCTGGAGATAAATTGCGCCGCCATATACTGCCCCAGAACCGGAGGCTGAAACCGAGTTTCCGCTGAAGGTGCAATAGGAAATATTGTGCGTGCTAGATCCGCCACTCCAATAAATCGCGCCGCCGCTGGCATTTTCCGCGCCAGTCCCGGCGCTGTTGCCAGAAAAACTGCTGTATGCCGCAGTCATGCTCGAACTGTTCAGATAAATAGCACCTCCTTGAGCAGTGTCGCTCGCGCCAGAGGATGTCTTTGCCTGGTTATTCGAGATCGTTGAATATGAAATAGTCAGGGCTGAGCCGTTGGTGCAGTATATTGCTCCACCGTATGAGGGAAGCGCCTCTGAATCGTGGGCGGCGCTGTTTCCGCTTATCACGCTGTTCTCAATCGTAAGCGATCCTATGTCCGAGTAAACTGCTCCGCCCCGCGAATCGCCCCCGCTTCGTTCGTTGACATTGTTCGACAAAGTGCAATGCTGGATGACGAGATTTTCCCTGTTGTATATGCCCCCTCCATTTCCGTCCGATGTCGCACGTCCATCTGATATTGTAAGATATTTCATAGTTACTGTCAAAGAGGATGAACTGCTGTAGACATAGAATAATCTTGTGGCGGATCCTCCGCTGACAGTCATCCCGGCACCAGTTCCGTCAATCGTCAGATTCTTGTCAATTGCAATCTGTGAAGACAAGACGATTGTCTGATTGTAAATGCCTGAATCGAAGATGATTGTGTCATTTGAAATTGCCGCTGAGATTTCACTGCGCAGGCTTCCTGCCCCTGAATCGGCAGTGGATGTCACAGTTCTTGTCGCGGCATCCGATGGCAAGCTTGCAGACAGCACAGCAGACAAAGCCAGCGCTCCGCAGATTTTCTTCGAGTTCATTCTTCCCCCTTTTGTTGTCTTATTTTTCATTTCTGACTGATCAGCTCCCATCCTGCTCCATTGCTGTAAACTGTTCCTGATGAATGTATTTCGAGTCCGTTCATCAGATAGACAAGTGTCTTCTTTGTGCCGGCATTTTCCCAAAGCATGTCAGCTTTTCCGTCGCCGTTGAAGTCAAGAGTTTTCACGACGGTCCATTTTGTAAGAGGATTCGGATCCTTGAGCGTGTAGACCATTCCGTCGTCTGATGCTGTCGCTCCATTCATGATGTGAATCATTCCGCTTGCAGAAACTTCATGCTCCCAAAGGATGTCAGTCCTGCCGTCTCCGCTGTAATCCGCTCCGTTCAATATTTGCCATCCCGTATCGCTCTTTACGTAGGAGTATCCGCTCGCGGGAAGAAGCGCCGTGCCGTTCATCAGATACACGTAGCCAGTTTTTCCGTCGGCTGACTCCCAAAGGATGTCCGTCCTGCCGTCTCCGTTGAAGTCTCCGAACAATTTTATATTCCATGCCTGGCTTCTGGAGTAGATCATGCCCTCGGACAGGACTGTCGCGCCATCCATCAGACAGAGGTGCCCCTGGACGCCATTGATATCCCAAAGGATGTCTGCTTTTCCATCGCCGCTGAAGTCGGAGACTTTTCTGACGAGCCAGCCGATACCGCTGTGCAATGTGCCGACTGAGCTGACAATGGCTCCGTTCATCAAATAGATCGCAGAACTCCCGCTCTGCGGATGGCTCCAGAGAATGTCATCCTTTCCATCGCCGTTGAAGTCCGCGCATTCTTCCACTTTCCATTCTCCGCCCTTGTAGATGCTTTTGACGGAAAGTATTGATGCACCGTTCATGAGATAGACAAGAACCTGTCCGCTGAGATCATGCTTCCAGAGCATGTCGCATTTTCCGTCCCCATTGAAATCTGCGAATTTCGCAACTGTCCAGTTCTTGTCGTTCTTATCGTAGGTGCTTGCGGGAGCGGAAGGCGTTGCACCGTTCATGAAATAGATGAAACCGCTCTCGACAGGGCTCTCGCAGATCACGTCGCTCTCAGAGTCGCCGTCGAAGTCCTCTGGAGAGACTCTTGCGAAATTCGCAGTTATGTCCATGTCTTCGCTGACGTCAGTGACTGTGAGAGGATTGGCAGTCCCGGAGTAGTCGCCAGACCAGTCCACGAAGCGGAAGCCTGAATTTGGGACGGCGGTGACGGCGGAGCATGAAGCGCCGTCGGACACTGTCTGACTGGTCTGACCCGTCAGAGTTCCATTGGCGCCCGCGGAGAATGACACATTGTGTGTCGAGGGTGCCGGGCTTACGGTCACGATCTGCCAGGCATTCCCTTCTCTGCCGCCACTGTCTTCGGCGGATATTCTGAATATGAGCGCGGTTGTCGCGGAAACGTCCGGTGCTGTGAACGTGCCTGTCAGAGAGCCGGTTCCGGAAGCATAACTGTTTGATATTGTGACATTTGCGCCTCCGGTTTGCTGCCAGAGCATGTTCAGGTCCGTGCCGTCCTCTGCATCCGACGCGGTCGCAGTGATGGAGACCGGGGTGCCGGAATTCACCGACTGAGATGCGGCGGTGGAGGCCGCCGGAGCGCTGTTTGAGGC
>DYRX01000045.1 GCA_020718525.1 Victivallis vadensis | reverse complement strand
GCGAGATTCGCAAAGAGAGTAAAGGCGAAAATGGCAGTTAATAATTTCATTTTTCCATCCATTATTTTATCACACGAAGGCGCAAAGGCACGAAGGGGAGAAGAGTCCCAATTTTGGATCCTGCATGATTTGATTTCTTTGTGCCTTCGTGCCTTGGTGTGAGATATGTCCGGACTAATTGTTCTTGACTATTTTAGGGATGATGCGTTCTGCGATTTTCGCGGAGGCTTCCTGGAGTGCTTTTTTGCCTGCAATGAGTTCAGTAAGGTCGGTTTCGGTGCAGATTTGCCGGTCTGCTGCTATAATCTTTCCCTTTTTGTCCAGTGCCTGGATTTCGAGCCGTGCCTTTACAAATATGAGGTTTCCTCTGCGTCCTGCGAATTCGCTGAAGCCTTCTCCCTTTACTAGTATATCGGCATCATTTTCGCTTGTCGTGAGTTCGAATCCGAGTTCCTTGCAGATGATTTGGAATTCCGTCTGGGCGGCAGGATCAATAGCAGGCTGGCTGACATGCCTCTCCTCGATTTTGATGCAGAGCTTTGGTTTTTTATTGTCGCCGATCTTATTTTTCAGTTCGGCTATCACTTCTTTCTTTTCCTTGATTTTTGGAATGAGCTTTGAAGCATCCTTGCTGATGCATTCATTGATTTCGGTGCTGAGCTGTTCGAGCAGATCGTCGAGCGCCTGCGTGCCGTCAACGCTTTTTGCCATGACGCGACTGCTTTCAGTGCTTATTATCTTTCCCACGATAAAAGTCTTGTCCTTGATCTTGAATACGGAGCCGGTCACAATGAGTTTAGCGCCGGTGATCTGTCCGATGGCGGTGGCTTTCGATGGATCTACCGCGCCAGACAGATTAAGTTCGAATTCCTTCATGATTTTATCGAGGTCGCTTCGCTCTACGAGCCATAGAGATGGATTGTTTGAGAGTCTAGCTGCGAGAAGCTGTTGCGCCTGCTCTCCGAAGCCGGCGACACCTGTTCCTGATTCCGTAAAAGGCAGTACGGCGGTTGTATAGACTTCCATGATTGCAGGCAGTGGACTATCCGGAGCTTGCAGTGGAGTTGCAGTATCCTCTGCAAATGCCGAGAGTCCGATTCCTAATGCGATTGCCACGGCAAACCCTGCTCTTGTCCTTTTCATTCTTGCCATCCTTTTTGTTGTTGAATTATTTTTTGTGCTATCTATCGTTCTATCAGTTCCTTGAGTAGATACCCTGCGCTCGGGGACTCGTCTGCAAGCTCGATCAAGTTGAATCCGCAGATGATGATTTTTCCCGGAGAATATTTTCTGCTGATTTCGCAGAATTGAAAGCGCGTTTTATGGGGGACGAGTTCGATGGCGATGCCATCGTCGAGAGGAACAGTTTTCAGCGATGTTCCGAAGATCGCTTTGCCGTTCCAGGTTTTGTCATCGAATTTTGGATTGTAATCCCTTATGATGTCCGTGTCTGCAAGGAGCAGTCTCGATATTTCATTATCCTTCAGCGGGATGATCCCAGATGCCGGCGCCAGAATCAGAACTTTTGATCCGTCTCTGCATTTATCGAGAAGTGTTTCGAAAAGGCCCGGATTTTCGCTGAAATCGAGTCCAGAAACTATGATGATTTTCCCGTTGTAGTCGGAAATCGAGGAGATTGGTGAGCTTCTGACTCCGAGTGTTTCAAGCAGTTTTACGATGTTGCCGCTTTTTTCATCCGGCTGAAATACGCCAATCCCAAGATTCCCTACGCTTTCCTTGCGGTTTGAGAAGATATCGTCGTCAGAGAAGAAAAATATCTGTTTCTGCAGTTTTGCCGGTTCGGCATAGCATGCCAGTTCGGCAGTTGCAACGATTCCGCTGGCAAGCTTGGGAAAGCTTAACTTAATCTCGGCTATGCCACTGTCTGGAATGATCACTTCCCCTGCTGAAACGGTTGCGCCAGTATAGATCAGACGCCATTGGAGTGATTTTCCAGACAAGCCGGAAGAGCTTATTTTGATGGAGATTTCGCGGTCGGAGTAAAAAGTCTGCGGAGAATCGAAGTGTAGCTCTGCCGCATGAATGGACGCAGTCATCGCCATAAAGACCAAAAATGAAATTGAGCGTAACGCATGGGGAAAAACCCTGTCTATTGAGAGTTTCATATTTTCAGCACCGTTTGGTATATGTAGTATTCTGAATTGCCATCCTTGACAGTATTGATGAGGAGTGGTGTGTTCGTTGTCTGTCCGCAGGAATAGGAGACTGGGATTTTTCTGCCGTTGGCTGCGAATTCGAATTCTCCGTCAGTGGCAAAGACATCGGGAGCGGCTTCGTAAGTCCAGATGAAGCCATTTGCGGCATCTCCGGCAAAGAGAATTTGTTCGTTCGGCGAGGCTATTATATCGGCGTGTTTTATTGTCTGATATCCCTGGCTGTCCTTTTTGAGCAATGTGTGCCGGAGGAGAATTTTTTCATTCGAGCCATTATTCTTTGCGACATCGGAATCTGCCACTTTAATTTCCAGGCTTCCTGCGCTTTTTGAAATCCACAGTACACGCTGGTCGAAAAGCTTGTCGAGCTCAAATTTGATAATTTTGATTTCTTCGATTTCGTCTTGGGAAATTGATGGAAGTCTATGAAGTTCCGGAATCTGTTCTGCGGATTGCGGCTGACTCACTTTATGGAAGATGAAAAGATAGGAAGCTGAAGCGATGAATGCAAGGGATGCGGCGACAACATAGAGCTGTGGTCTGCGGAGCAATGGAATGTTTTTCCTTCTGGAGCCGTGAAGCGAGATGTTTCTGCGGTCAATTTCCGAGAGGATTTTTGCCTTGAGTTCCTGCTCGCCGGCAGATGCAGGGGTGACATTTTGTCCCCATTCGCGCAGTAGATTGTCTATTTTATTGTGCTTCATGCTATCAAATCTCCGAGCTTGTGTTCGAGGATCTTTCTTGCTTTGAATAGCCGCCAGTATAGGGTCGGTCTAGTGCAGCCGATTATTTGCGATGCCTCGCTGTGGTCTAGTCCATGCACGGCGACGAGGGTGATTGCCATTCGGAAATGTTCTGGGAGTTCGGAGAGCTCCTTTTCAATGCGCAGATGGACTTCGTCTGCTAGCAGTAAAGTTTCAGGGCTGGATTTTGGAGAGGCGATCTTGTGAAAGCAGTCCATTGCCTGCTCCATGCCGATGTGTCTTTTCTTTTTCCGCAGGTGATCCAGGGATAGGCGATATGCTATGGAGCAGAGCCAGGTCGAAAATTTCGACTTGTGTCGGAACTCGTTGATTTTGTTGTATGCTGTGACGAATGCGTCTTGCACAATGTCGTCGCAATCATGCTCGTTTAGAACTATTCTGAAAACGAACGCCCTAAGCATGGCTATATTCTCCTCGACGAGTTTAGAGAAGTCTGATGGATTCTGAAATTCGACTGAGGCTCCCTGGTTTTCATCTTGAGGTTCATCCATGCTCATCTTTATTAAAATCCTATCTGGAAAGAACTTTTCTGCCATATTAGACGTTGATTGTTTGAAAATCTTTGCGGACAAATCATTTTTTTCCATTTTTTTTCTGGAAGGCGAGGGGAGATCAGAATTTCATTGGAAAACTGCAAGTTTCATTCTTCCTTTGTGTCTTTGCGCCTTTGTGAGAGAATATTCCATGTGATTTCTCCTCAACTAATTTGAATTCCGCCCCCTACGTCGTTATAGATATCCGCCGCATCCTATTGAGTCTAATATCTTATCTGATAGAAAGTTTCATCAGATGGCTTTACCAGTCCGAAATTGTTTGTCATGAAAAGGTATCGCGGATTGGACAAGAAGCTGTCTTCCTCGACAGGGGCAGGCAGTTTTCTCTCCTCTTCCGTCTTCAAGTTGATCAGCCTTATTTCGTCCATAAACGTTTGAACAATCAGCGCATCTTCGAGATGGAGGATTTTTCCTTCTATGTTGCATGGAGCAGAGCTAAGACCTTGGCTCCGATGTTTGCTCATGTCTTGGGAGGATATGAGTTTAAGCCTCATTGATTCTGGATCGAACTTGAATTTGCTGACAATGCTGTCTTGACCATAATCAAATTTTTTCAAGGTGTAATAAATTCCATTGCAAGATGCTGACGAGCCATGTGGAAAAGAATCGCATTCATGGTCATTGTCTAAAATTGGGCGATACGCGCTGACCTTCAAGTTGTCTCCATCAACAACGAGAGCCGAGATGCCGCACACGATAAAGTAGTACTTTTTTCCTTTTTCGTCAGCATGCGTTGAAATATACTGGGGTTCAAACGCTATTTCAGCGTCAAGCAATGCTGCGTTTTGCTGTTCAATAGGGGCATCGTCGGGAAATTGTTTTTTTGCCTCGTGAAATATTTTGAAGGCAGTTTTCTTGTTTGCATATTCTGCGATTCCAATCCATGATCTGCGTTTTATGAGTTGAGCATTCAAGCCTAAGGGTGCGACTGTTCCTGCAATTAAAATCTTTCCAGGTGCCACAGGATGCATAATGAACACAATATCGCTTTTGGGCAGTCCGCTTCCTGAGTCTATTTTTCCAAGTATTTTGCCATCCTTGTCAATAATGGAAATTCTTTCGGGGTCAACCTGATAGATCCATAGGAAGCTCCCTTCGAAAATAAGTTTAGCAGGAGAGTCTAGAGCTGCAATTTTTCTTGCGGTCTTGTCCTTAGCGATGAAATATAGTCCGTTGTTGTGGCAGAAGGCATCAACACCGGGCCAGGCTGGGATTATTTCCACATCCTCATCCGAAGGAAGATATTCCAGTTTCCCCTTTTTATTTTTGCTTTCCACGAGTTGAATTTTAAATGGAGTGAGAGTGATATTGTCGCGCCTGATGGAATTATCAGCGGAGACTGCGGGACTGAGCGATTTATTTTGTTTCTTTTCATGGGGTTCCGCAGAAAACGATCTGGAAATCATGCAGTTGCATATTAGGAAGAGAAAGAGAAGCGGCATTCTCGGATATTTCAACATTATTCATCTCCTTTCATTTTTCTTTGAAGATATTTGGAATGACGATATTATCTGAGATTCTCTTATAGCCCAGGTTTAGCGCAATACAATGGCGCAGCTCCTTATATTTCTGCGTGTTGGATGCGACAATTTTAGAAAGTTCATCAATTTTTGATTGGCATTCCTCTTTTTGCAGATTGTTCCGATACTGTTCTGGACTTTGAAAAATTTCCGCGTATATCGCATAAGCTTTGGCATTTGTGCTGTTTGAATTGGCAAGTCTTGAAATAAATTTTTTGAAGGGGGTGCAGTCGCTATTCGCAGTGGAGCTCTGATATACTTTCTTCAAGATAGGATCAAAATCTTTACATAAGATTTCCGGTGACCATGAATCATTTGGCAGAATATCAGTTAACAGGTCGGCGAAAACGTCGAGGAAAATTTCCGCCATTTTGGCATCGTTTTTAGTGGGATAGCGACAGATTGTCTGTAGTATTTCCACGCCAAAATCTCCATCATCCTGAATATTTGCATACTTTTTCTTTTTCGGATTCTTTTCAAGGTTGAACAAAAGTGGTGCAATCTCCTTAATTTCTTGCCAGAGAACAGGCATGCTGTCATCTGGGAAATATTCGCTGTCTTTTCCGTCAGCATATCTTTCCGGGGGATAAAAAATCCCATCTCTCATCATATCAAGGGCTTCATCTGCATAGATCATTTTATTTCTTATGAGATATTCGAAATGCGAAATAGCCCGCTTCCAATTTTTTTGAGCTCCGTCTATCAATGAGGTCCTTATTTCTTCTTTTTCGTATTTGAAATGCAAGAAAAGATAGGTGTTTTCTTTTTTTGATTCCATGTAGCCTCGAACGATCTTTTTTCTTTGTTCCAGGTTGTCCGGATCAAGCAGGAGAGCAGATTCTCTTATATTGGTCGCCAGAATGTGCTCTCCATAGGATGAGAACATATCAGCTGTGTCAATCATTGACTTAGACTGATCAATGTTGGAAGTGGTGGCGGGATTTCCAGCATCCAGGAGTTTTCTGATTTCGTCGAATACTTTTTGGGAAATGAAGATTCCGGCTTTTTCGATTGGGATATTGCCCGATGAAAATCTTTTTTGATCTCTAGAATTTTTGGCTGACATGGAGATTGCAATCAAAGCTTCTCCATTATTTATGATTGTATTGAATTCTCCTTCGACGAATATGGAAATACGCCCTTGAGTATCGTTGTTGCTTATTTCTTTCTCCATAGCAATTGAAACGGGCTCATTGGTTTCCATGACTGCCACGCCTGCTTGCTCGAGCAGTAAATGTTTTAGGAGACTTGGCAAATCCCCTTTCAAATGATCGTTTTTCAGTTCAAGGTTTGAGTTTAGGAAATCAGATACAACGACAATATTTTTTACTCCGTCTGGGAATCGGTTCAGGATATATTTAATTTGTTTTACAGCGCTAAAAATATCAGTGGGAGAAATATCTTCAACATTTCCTAATCTCGCCCCTGTCGAGCAATCGCAGATAGCCATGCTTGCGGAGCCAGTTTTGCTATCCGAAAGCAGTAGAAGAATATCAGCGCCCACAATATTTCCGATTTTTACGGTTTCGCGGGCGGGCGAAGAGGAAGAGAAGGCGATCAGAATTTCATTGGAAAACTGCTTCATTTTGTCGCGCTCGACAATAGAGAAGCCGTTTTCAGAAAGGGAGACGAGGAGCAACTCGCAGGTTTGCTCCGATATTTTCCCTCCCAGGTTTAAGACTGCAATCTTCCTGTCCTCCGCAAGAACAGATATTGCAAGGCTGAACAGCGTTATGATCAATAATTTGGCAGGCATGCTATCGCAGTGCATTTTCCCACAAAAAGGAAGGAGAGCGGCCGTATTGGTCACTCGGAGGCGTTTTTAGCGCCAACTTTTCCCTCTTTGACAAGGTCCCATATTTTTCCGAGGAGCTTGTTCTGCAGTTCCTCGTTTGTCTGTAGGAATGCCTTTGCCTGCTCTCTGCCCTGTCCGATCTGCTCGTTTTCGAATGAAAGCCAGGAGCCTTTCTTGTCAATGATCCCCATTTCTGTGGCAACATCGAGGATTGAGCCGGACCTGGAGATGCCTTCGCAGTAGTTTATGTCGAATTCTGCGATTTTGAATGGTGCGGCGAGCTTGTTTTTCACGACTTTGACTCTTGTCCTATTGCCGGTCACTTCTCCGGAGACATCCTTGATCGCGGCAATTCTTCTGATGTCCATTCTTATCGAAGCATAGAATTTGAGGGCGTTGCCACCTGTCGTTGTTTCTGGATTTCCGAACATTACGCCGATTTTTTCCCTGATCTGGTTTGTGAAGATGCAGCATGTCTTGCTTCTGCTGATTGCGCCTGTGAGCTTTCTGAGAGCCTGGGACATTAGCCGTGCCTGAAGCCCCATGAAGGAGTCGCCCATCTGACCTTCGATCTCAGCTCTTGGCACGAGTGCGGCGACGGAGTCAATTACTATCACGTCAACTGAGTTGCTTCTGACCAGGGATTCCGTGATGTTCAGAGCGTCTTCGCCGCAGTCTGGCTGAGAGATGAGGAGGGAATCGAGGTTGATGCCGATTTTTTTTCCGTACTGCGGGTCGAAGGCGTGTTCGGCATCAATCATTGCGCAGATGCCGCCGGTCTTTTGGGCGTTTGCCATGACGTGCATGCAGAGGGTGGTTTTGCCCGAAGATTCCGGACCGTAAATTTCGACGACTCTGCCACGAGGCAGTCCGAGTATTCCCAAGGCGATGTCGAGGGAGAGGGCTCCGGTGCTGATGACTGGTACATCGGCGTGGACGCTGGAGTCGCCAAGCCTCATTATTGCGCCTTTCCCGAAATCTTTTTCGATCTGACTTATCGCCAGGCTGAGATTTTTGTCTTTCGCGCTCTTTTCCTGCTTGTCCTGCTCTTTGCTTTCAACTTTTGACATCCTGATTTCTCCTTTATAAAATTTTGATTCGTACTTTTAGGATCACTGCACTTCTATGCGATTTCCAAAGAATATTGTTTGAAACAAGCTATAAGTCAAATGCACAAGAAAGAATAAAACGCATATGATCATGCTGAATCTTCCGGTTTGCGTCTTTTGCACTGTCTTTCCGTCCCCGTGATCCCGATAAAAAGGGGGTCTTTCTCAAGTTCTTCGACACTGCTGAATATTATCGAGGGCCATCCCCTTTTGCGCCCTGCCTGCACATTCTCATCCCTGTCGTCAATGTAGAGTGCCGGGACGCCGAATTCCGTCTCGAAAGACTCGAACATTCTGGTGTCTGGTTTTCTGGCTCCGACATCGAAGCTGAAGACTGCCGAATGCGCCAGGGCGGGGAAGCGATGCATTTTGAAAAAATGGGTGATATGAATTCTTGACGTGTCAGAAAAAAAGACGGCCTTAAAGCCGCATTTGATCAGATCATCGAGCAGGTTGAAAAATCCTGGAATCTCGTCGCCGATGATGGAATTGTAGGCTGACACAAGCTCCTCTTCGCTGAATCTGCCGCATGCCAGACGGGACACGCCGTCAATCCATTCCTTTTCGCCGATTTTTCCTGTTTCCAGCTCGAAGACGAGTCTTTTTGCGGCATCCAATACGCTTTGCGAATCAGGCATGCCGAGTCTGGCAAATGCCTGTTCTGGCTCGACTCTCACGCAGACGTTACCTATGTCCAAAGCTATGAATTGCGGCATCTTTGAAAAGTTCCGTTAAATTGAAAATTTCTACCAGAGGGAAAGACAGCGTGTGCTGAGCTTTCTGTAGCTGTTGATGTCATCCCGGTGTATTCCCTCGGGGAAGGAGACTTCGAATTCTGGAATTGAGAGAGTTTTACATTTGAGATAGTCTCTGACAGAGGAACGCAGTGCCTGGACGCGGCAGATCATGGTAGCGAAGCGTGAATCCATCACCTCGAGTCCGAAGGGCTTTCTCTCCGCCAGCCACAGCTTTCTGTAGATGGAGTGAGCCTTGGAGAGCTTGGATGACAATTCAGGAATTCTCTTGATCTGCTTTTTCATTTCTTTGCGGTCGTTTTGAGAATATGCCTTCCTAAGCGAGACGCCGATGGAGATTTTGAGGGAGACGATCTGAGAATACAGCGATGCGAACTTTAGCAGATCCCGTATTGATTTTCCTTGAAGCTTCTTGGACGCGAGCTTGAACTTCTCGGCATAGTCCATGAAGATTTCGGCGGACTCATCGCCAGTGAAAAGAGAAACTATGGTGCCGTTTAGCGGATCATCGTAGAAGATCATTTTCGTGTCGGGTCTGAAAGCGCCTTCTCTGAGACCGGGAAGTGTTCTCAGCTCCATTTCGGCTATTTCGGAAAAGGTCTGGCAGGGCGTGGCAGATATTTTCTCTGCGCGCTTTTTCCAGAATTTGTCAGAAGGATTGCGATGGCGGCAGAGGGAGAAGAAGTATGAGAGGCCGAGACCGTTCGCATCAAATAGATTTTCATGTCCGTCGTCGCCCCACATAGTCATCATCACATTCCTGATCTCGGACTCGTATGCGGCGTCAAGAAAACTTTTTGTGGTGCTTTTCATGGTGCTCAGATTTGTCCAGAACCTGCCCCAGTTGTGCATGCCCGGAGAGAGCATCGGCTCATAGCCATATTTTCTGTATTTGGCGATTGTTCCTTTGTACTCCTCCTTGTCAAGAATGGAGTAGTTCCAATAGTTCATGGTTACATTTGGCGGTAGGAATGAGCGCTCCTCCTCGCTCATTTCCTTTTCGCCGGACATTCCGATCACGAAGTCTCCCCACATGATTGGCTTGAGTCCGGACTTCTCGCATATTTCGGCGACCTTTGCGACGTGTTTCGCATAGATTTCAAGCGGTCGGACAGGAGTGTTTTCCCTGAAGGAGTTTCCTCTGCCGATCCCCCAGGTTTCGTCCATGCCCAAATGAATGATCTTCGAATTATAGGGCTCGACGGCCTCCCTGATGATTTTTTCGAGGAAGACATAGGTTTTTTCTTCGAGTGCGTTGAGGACTCTTTCGGTGTCGCGGAGAGACTCGTAATGCCTGTATTTCAGCACCTGCTCGAGATGGCCGAGCGTCTGTATGCATGGAAACATGGTAACGCCGACTGATTCTGCGAAATTCGCAAGCTCGCGGATTTCCTTTTTCGAATATCTGCCCCTGGCATATCCGAAAAGCGGTTCTCCCTCGACTTCGTATGTGTCTTCGGTGTAGAGGCAGAAGCGGTTCATGCCCATGAGGGCAAGCCTGATGATGGCGCGTTTGAGATAATCCGCTGTTGGAACGGCGTTTCTTGAGCAGTCGAGCATCAAGCCTCTGGATTCAATGAAAGGAGCTGTATTTGAGCCTGCCGCTGGCAGATCGCCGGCGATGATGTCGCCCAGGGCCATCATCAGGTCTGATTTTTCCGCATAGCGGATCGCAAAGACTCCGCCTTTCCTGGATTTTATTGAATAGCCTTTTTCAAGCTTCTGTTCCGCCGAGACTGGTGCTCCACGCGAAATGCTGAACAATTCCGGAAGCATGTCGGCGAGCAAAGCGCCAATCTCAATCTTTGATACGTTGATCATCGTGTGCCCTCCGCTGATTTTATTTGCAATGCTTTATTCCTCTGGAAAGATGGCAGTTTCAATGTAAAATTCAAGAGTGAGTTCGAAATTCAAATCTGGAACTTATTGCCGATCTCTGGTTTCTTATGTCCTTTGTTCTGGCTTAAGGCATTTGCTTGTCATAATATGCTTTTTTATTTTTCCATGCGAAAAGGCAGTAGGCGAGTGTCGAGATTGAGATCAGGACGCAGATGTGGGCGAAAAGATCACCGTGCGCGGTGTAGAAGCTGAGCTTAGGCGGATTCGGGACTTTCACAGTGAAGACTCCGAAGCCGTCGGTCTTATGCCAGGGGGTTGGAACTTCAGCTCCGATTTTTTCATCAAATCGCGAAGAAATTGATTCCTCTATTGCTCCGTATGGGCTTATCACGCATGTTCCGCTGTTGTTGCCGCATCTGATGAGGGGGCGTCTGTTTTCCACCGCTCTGAAGACGGCATGAGCCAGGTGCTGTTCAGGCTCCGAGCTTTTCGGATACCAGGCATCGTTGGTCTGCACAATCAAGACGTTCGCTCCGGCGAGAACATGCATCCGGGAAATTTCAGGGAAGATGCTTTCGTAGCAGATGTTGACTCCGGCATAGACGCCAGGCTTCACTTCGATCAGGGACGATCCTCTTCCGGGGGTCAGACTGCGGCCCATGCCGAAGTATTGGATAAGCCCCGGATAATATTCTCCGAAGGGGGTGTATTCTCCGAAAGGCACTATGTGAATCTTGTGATATTTTTGAGGCGCCAGGCTTGGATGAACCAGCACTGAGCTGTTGTGGATGGGGATGTTTTCCACAGCTTCTCCCGGTAGAATATCGCCAAACTCTATTGTTCCGATTAGGAATGGGGTTTTGGAATTTTTAATCATTTCGAAAAGCCTGCGTCTGAATTCGTTGCCTATTTCGCAGGAGGATCTCAGAGGAACTGGCACGGCAGTCTCCGGCCATATTACCAGGTCGGGAGAAGAGGAGAGCGCGAGATCAGAGAGGTGGAGATATTTGTCAAGTGCGCCGCGGGACTGCTCGTCTGTCGGAATGCGGCACTGTTCGATGTCTCCCTGGACAAGGGCGACGTTGAGGGGAACAATGTCCGAATTTCTGACCTCCTTCGGAATGCTTCCAACGCCGATCAGGACTGATGCCATTACGAGGGCGATTGAGGTCATCAGCGGAAAAGGGCGGACATATTTTGCTCCCCGGAAGCAGTTTGCAAGAACTGGAATGAAGAGCGCCAGCGCAATATTGAAAAAGACCAATTCGAAGCTGAGCCCATATATGCCGGTGTATTCGCAGATCTGAAGCAATGCCGGATTTTTCCACTGGGAAACCGCGATCAGATTCCAGGGAAAGCCCGTCATGATCCAGGTTCTTAGCCATTCGAATGAAACCCAGCATGATGCGAGAGCCGTGCACAGAAGTATTTCCTTTATCGCCCCTTGGGGAGCAGAGAGAAAACTTTTTTCGGCGGCATAGCCTTTGAGCTGGATGTCCAACGGCACAAAGATGTATCTTCTGCAAAATGGGACGGCAAGAGCCCATGACGCCGGAAAAAGAGCCAGTATCAGGGAGAAGACGAACGGAATGAAGATCTCTATTTCGCGTAGCCAGAAATACGATGCGCAAGAAAATGAGTAGCCCCAGATGAAGCCATATAGAAATGCTTTGGAAGGAGTTTTGGATCTGACAAGAAAAAATAGAGGGATCAGTGCAAACCAGGCGACTGCTGAAAAATTGAGAGGCGGAAATGCCGTTGCATAGAATAGTCCGGAAGCGACGAGTGCCAGGATTTCAAGGATTTTTCTTTTCAGCGAGATTTCGAAGGCGAGATTGCCGGGACGGTCCGCTTTGAGTTCCCTGTCTGAAGGGGGCAGATCTTTATTTTTTTGAGAGGTGCCGGACTCAAAGCTGAAAAAGCTGGCAAGGACATTCTTCTTATTTTGTGGCGAGACGGGGCTGTATGAAGCGGAAAGCACGGATTCAGCTTTCTTTGTGGGAATTCGTTCAGTTCAGGAATGAACAGATTCGAGCCAGCGTTCCGCGTCTATTGCGGCGCGACAGCCCATTCCGGCGGCTGTAATTGCCTGCCTGTAAACATGATCCGCGCAGTCACCAGCGGCAAAAACGCCTTCTATGCTGGTGTAACTGCTTCCGGCTTTGATCTTTATGTAGCCGAGCTCGTCCAGCTCAAGCTTTCCTCGTGCTATCTCTGTGTTTGGAAGATGCCCGAGCGCCGCAAAATATCCTTTGCACGGAAATTCATGCTCCGCGCCACTTTTCAGATTTTTTATTTTGACGCCTTCGACCTGCTCGGAGCCAAGGATGTCGCTGACCTCGCTGTCCCAGACAAATTTGATTTTCGGATTTTTCATCGCCCTGTCCGCCATGATCTTCGATGCACGCAACTTGTCGCGCCTGTGGACAACGGTGACCGTCTCGGCGAAGCGCGTGAGGAAGCTTGCCTCCTCCATCGCGGTGTCGCCTCCGCCGACGACTATTACAGGCATGTTTCTGAAGAAGGCTCCGTCACATGTGGCGCACGCTGAAACTCCTTTGCCGAGAAGTCGCTTCTCCGCCTCGAGTCCAAGCCAGCGCGGCGACGCGCCGGTTGCAATGATCAGCGATCTGCATTCTATCTGTTCGCCGCCGTCGAGGAGAACCTTGTGTGGTCCTCCGTTTTTCAGCTCCAGTGTCTTGACCTGGGAATTTTTTATCCTTGTTCCGAATTTTTCAGCCTGCTTCTGGAAATTCATCATCAGATCGAATCCGCTCAGAGGCTCTGGAAAGCCAGGATAATTTTCGATGTCGCTTGTCTGGGTGAGCTGTCCGCCCATGATTGTTCCCGAAACGAGAACCGGACTGAGCATCGCCCTTGAGCTGTAGAGCGCCGATGTCAGACCTGCCGGACCGCTTCCGATGATTACTAAGTTTTCCATTTTTGCAGAGCCTCCGATTTGATTGGGCATTTGAGCATTTCCCATCGAATATAGCTTTTCCCCCATTGATGTCAATGGAAAATCCGCTCTTCATCGAAAAAGGATTCATTTTTTCTAAGCACTAAATCTGAAACAAAGACTCTAACGCTCCTGGCTCAATATCCGTCTGTGCGATAGTTAACAGTCCCATTTTCTTCAGTCGCCGGAATAACCGATTCATAGTCTATCTGAGCGTATGGATCTGCCGTCTTAATGGGATTTCCTTCGGGACCAAGCTTAATCTTGCCCTCTTCGTCGAGCTCATACATCCAGTATCTTGGGGTATTCATGTCGCTTGGACGTGGGAAGCCGGGAGCCCATCCGTAGTTGTTGACGACAGCCTTCATCTGTTTTATTTCGGCTGAAGTCACGCTGATTACCATGAGATCGAAAGACCAAGTGACCTGTTCGCCAAGCTTTCCAATGTCGTTGCAATGCGCAAGTACGCTGTTGTAGGCGCAGGCGACGGTGTCGTCGGCGACCGGGAAATGCGTTGCGACAGTCAGTCTCGGGCGGGGAGATATTTTGCTGAGAAGGTATCCAAAGGCGCCCTGTGGGGTATGGGAGCTGGCCTGAACCGTTTCGGTCATGTTAATCGCATAGAGGTATGTCGGATAATACGGGGAATCATCTTCAGGAGGAGCCTTCAGCCCCATCGGCTTGAACGCCCAGACAGACGGAGGGACGACCATTTCATGGATGAATACGTCAACGCCGTTTCCACCGTTGCTCGCCTGATCTATGCTGTTCTGCTCCGGTCTGGTGTCGCTAGTATACATCATGGTCAGCGTCGGTGCGCTCGCGTCGTTTGGATTTTTCCATTCGAGCTTGTATCCCATCGAGGCCTTTCTGCAATGAATCACAGGGAAATGCGTTATCTACACGCCCGTCGTCTTGTTCCAGTAGGCGATATTGTCGGGATTTCCATTCTGATCCGTTCCGCTTCCGTTCTTGGTCCAGTCCAGTTCGAAGGGGACAAGCGCATAGGCGTCGGTCGGGGAGTCAACATAGTCTGGCTGATTGTATCTGTCGTCATATGCGGCGCGGGGATCTTTCACTGGGACAGGTTCGCAGGGCAGATACCAGTCATCTTTGCTTGGAGGTGTATAGCTTGCATAACTGCTTCCCAGGAAGCTCTGGCTTTCCGTGTGCCACCTCAAAGAGGCACGGAGCATCTGGCAATAGACATTCATACCGTCGTCAAATTTTCCGAGCGTTTTGGGAGAAGGATTGTATTCCGAAGGCTCCGTCCATTGAATGTTCGATGGTCCTGGTCCCCATACATAAAGCGGAGAAAAACGCCCTTGGGAAGGACCAAAGCCGTAAATGTGGCCAAGATCACCAATGTGATCTCCGTGGATATGGGTGATGAAGATTTTGTCCATCCTGTTGTAAGGAACCAGCATAGCGTCGTAATTTCCGACTACGCCTGCTCCGCAGTCGAATACGAACTGATCAAGCGGATGCGCTGAACCGTCCTTTTCGACAACCCAGCCGACCTCGACATATATGCTCATTTCAGATTGCGCTCTCCTCGCAGGCGGAATCATCGAGCCCAAAAATGTGATCCGCATCTCGTTCGCGCCAAGGGCCGTTCCCGGGTAAAACTTCTTGAGCCTGTCATAATAGGAATATTTATTTGACTTGTAGTGCGTCGGCCAGAATTCGCTAAGATCCTCTTTTGAGCTGATGCCCATGTAATGCGGCTTTGACGATGCCTTCCTGCTGTTGAGAGCTTCTTTCGCATCGGCCCAAGGAGTTGGCGGCAGAGAAAAAAAGCGGTTTTTGTCTGCCTTTATCGCGGATGCATCCTGCGCGTCTGCCGGGACACACTCCAAAACGCCCACACCACATAGAAACAGAGCTGAAAGTCCCAGCAGGCTCCTCTTGAAAAACAATACTTTGTTCATACTTTCTTCCGACATTCCATCCTCCCTTTTGAATCGTTGTGACCAATGATTCTGCGGAATATAAATGTGGAGGGAAATATATCAAATGCAAATAGAGAGGGTTATGATATTTAACTTGAAAAAAACTGCTGACATGATAGTTTACGCGTTCTCTTTTTGGCTTTTACGATGCAGCCATATTCGGCGGCGGCACACGCAACAACGCATGGAGAATTGTGAGATGAACAAAATAGTTTCCAAGGAACAGCTTTCCGAATCAGTCTTTAAAATCGTCGTGGAAGCGCCTCTGATAGCTTCGGAGCGCAGGCCCGGCCAATTCATCATCCTCTCTTTGGACGACGACTATGCCGAGAGGATTCCCCTCACCATTGCGGACGCGGATCCGGACTCCGGAACAATCTCCCTCATCTTCCAAGTTGTAGGAAGAACGACTCTCAACCTGGCGGATCTTTCCGTTGGAGACTGCATTGACAACCTCCTTGGTCCGCTCGGAAAGCCCACTCATATAGAGCGTTTTGGCCATGTCCTCTGCGTCTGCGGAGGAATCGGTGCCGCCCCGATGTATCCGATTGCCCAGGGAATGAAAAAATCCGGCAACAAGCTTTCGATCATACTAGGCGCAAGAAACAGCTCCCTCCTCATACTCGAAAAGGAAATGGAAAAAATAGCGGACTCTCTCATTGTCTGCACAGATGACGGCTCGAAAGGACGAAAATGTCTTGTCACAGAGCCACTCGAAGAAATCTGCAAGTCTGCCGACGCCCCCAATCTTGTTGTCGCCATAGGTCCGCCAATCATGATGAAATTCTGCTCGGAGACAACGCGTCCATACAAGGTGCCGACAGTTGTTTCGCTCAATACAATAATGGTTGACGGCACAGGCATGTGCGGCGGATGCCGGGTGACTGTTGGAAACGAAACGAAATTCGTCTGCGTTGACGGACCCGAATTCGACGGGCATCTTGTGGACTTCGACAACATGATGAAGCGCCTGAACTCCTACAGACCGGTCGAAAAAGAGCATTTCGAGCACGGATGCAGGCTTAAGAAGGAAATAGCAAAACTGGAGAGCGGACGATGAGCAGTCACATTTCCCCCGACGAAATAGCCGAAAAGGCCAGGAAAGATCTCGCAAATATTGCTGGAAGCATTGCCGGGCTCAAACCAAAGGACAGACTGCAGATTCCGCAACAGCCAATGCCCGAGCAGTGTCCTGAAATAAGAAGACAGAATATCAAGGAGGTCGCACTCGGATACACTCTCGAGCAGGCCAGGCTCGAGGCCATGCGCTGTCTCAAGTGCAAAAACGCCCCCTGCATAAACGGCTGTCCTGTCAGAATTGACATTCCGTCCTTCGTCTCGGCTCTCGCCGACGGCGACTGCAAAAAGGCGATTGACGTCATCAAGTCAAGCAGTCTTCTGCCTGCCGTCTGCGGCCGCGTATGCCCGCAGGAAACGCAATGCCAGGAGCCATGCACAGTAGGAAAGTCGCTCAAAGATCCGGAAAAATCCGTCTCGATCGGCAGGCTCGAACGCTTCCTCGCCGACTGGGAGCGCGAAAACGGGAAAATTGAGATTCCTCCTGTAAAGCCCGAAACAGGCAAAAAGGTCGCCGTGATCGGAAGCGGTCCGGCCGGCCTGGTCGTCGCCGCAGATCTGCGACGCGAGGGTCATGCCGTCACCATATTCGAAGCCTTCCACCGTCCGGGCGGAGTCATGCTATACGGAATCCCAGAATTCCGCCTCCCCAAGAAAATAGTGCAGATGGAGATTGACACACTGACGGCAATGGGCGTCAAGATTGTCTGCAATTTTGTCGTAGGAAAAACAAGAAAAATGCTTGATCTGCTCGAAAAGGACGGATTCGACGCGATCTTCATCGGAACAGGCGCAGGGCTTCCAAAGTTCATGAATATAGAAGGTGAAAATTTGGTCGGCATCTTTTCCGCCAACGAATACCTCACCAGGGCCAATCTGATGAAGGCCTACGACAAAAGCAGGGCGCACACCCCAATCTACAACTCCAAAAAAGTTGCTGTACTTGGCGGGGGAAATGTCGCGATGGATGCCGCCAGGACTGCGGTAAGGCTCGGCGCCGAGGAAGTGTATCTGGTCTACAGAAGAACTGAAAAGGAAATGCCCGCCAGAATCGAGGAGGTAGCCCACGCCAAGGAAGAGGGCGTAATCTTCCACATTTTGGAGAATGCAAAACGCTTCGTCGGCGATGAGTACGGAAGAGTCCAACAAATGGAATGCGTCAGATTCGAGCTGGGCGAGCCGGATAGTTCCGGCAGAAGAAAGCCCGTCGAGATAAAGGGAAGCGAATTCATGATGGACGTTGATACGGTCATCGTCGCCATCGGCAACGACTCCAACCCACTCATCAAACAGACGACCGAAGGTCTGGCAACAACGCGCTGGGGGAATATAATCGTTGACGACAAGCAGAAGACCTCGATTGACAGAATCTACGCGGGGGGCGACATAGTCCTCGGCGCCGCAACCGTCATTCTCGCAATGGGCGAAGGCCGCCGCGCCGCCAATTCAATCAACGAACTGCTATCCAAATGACTGCGGATATAGAAAATCCTGAAATAAGATTTCTAAAGATCATTCAGCATTCAGAGTTCAGAAAGCTCTATCGGGATGCCGGCTGGTGGCATGGCGAATATGATGCGGATACCTCCTTCATTGACGGAATCGTCTCCGGCTCTTTTTGCTTAGCTGGACTCTTTCTCGGCGACGAAATGATCGGAATGGGACGCGCAATTTCAGATGGCGCAAGCGACGCATACATACAGGATGTCGTCGTATTGAGGGAATATCGCGGCAAAGGATTCGGGAAAAAAATCATTTCCGCTCTGATTGACCGACTGCATTCCGCGAATATTGACTGGATAGGCCTGGTCGCCCAGCCTGGCACGGAGCCATTCTACAAGTCACTCGGATTCGGAAAAATGAAGGAGCATGTCCCTATGCTATACTCTCATTTTCCACCGAAGCCGATCTAGTCTAGCCAGAGAACTTCGTCGTAGTAAAATTGCATTTTTTAACGTCTGCGTTAAAATGAACCAACAAGCAGGAGTCATCCGTCCGTTAATTCATGCGTTACCAGACTTTCAATAAAAGCATGGGCTAGCCGTTGTCGGAGAAGGACAGAGAGAGGAATGAACCCCAGCATAATGTAAATTTAACCGGCTACGCCGGGACGTTTCAATACTCGCTATCGTTGTCGTAATCGCTATCGTAATCGGGTTTACAAATTTATAGATTACCGCTCCGCTGATAGCGATAGCGACTACGATTACGAAAATTATAAAAATACAATTTCCTATACAATCAAAC
>DYRX01000592.1 GCA_020718525.1 Victivallis vadensis | reverse complement strand
TGTCTGTCATTCGATGTGGAAGAACCTGATGCTGGATGAATTTTTCCTGACGAACGGAATGAAGAAAGAGACATTGCCCGTCATTGAAGCGCTCATCACCGGACGCCTCATCGATGCTGGAAGCGAACTGCGGCTACACCAGTGGGCGACACATGAATCCGGACTGTATGAACTTACAGGAGAACCGCTCAAAGGCGGACTCAACTCGTTCTATCTCGGCACAGACAAGATATTCCAACTGAAAGACAGGCTTGAAGAACATCTTGCGAAAAAGGAGAGGGAGCTTTTCTCGCTGAAGGAACAATACTGCCTGTTTGACCTGACGAACACATATTTCGAAGGTGCGTGCGAATCGAACCCGAAGGCTGCGTATGGACGTTCAAAGGAAAAACGGAGCGACTGCAAGATTGTGACGCTGGGACTTGTTGTTGACGAGCAGGGGTTTGCGAAATCGAGCAACCTATACAGCGGGAACATCAGCGAGCCTCAGACGCTTGAGAGCATGATCGTTGACATGGCGAGGAAAACATCGAACGATAAAAACGTGCAGACAGTGATCATGGATGCGGGGATGTCTACGGAAGAGAACATGCGGTGGCTCAAGGAACATAAGTATAGTTACATCACGATCCATCGCGGAAACGCGCCGTTCAAATATGATTTCGAGAGGATGGAGACGATACGGAGCGATGAAGACAAAGGAATCGATATCAGCATAAAACGGTATGCGCACGAGGACGAACTGTACATCCTGTGCAAGAGCAGGAAGAAGGAGATCAAGGAAAAAAGCATGAGGAGCCGGATAGAGAACCTGCTGGTTGAACGTCTGACATATTACAAGGCCGGACTGGAAAAGAGAGGTCGTGCGAAGACGTATTCAAAAATCATGGAGATGATAGGACGGCTCAAGGAGAAATATTCGAAAGTCGCAAAACTTTATACTATCGAGGTCGTACCCGAAGAGACTGACGGCCATGAAATGAAGACAGTGAACGTAAAAG
>DYRX01000317.1 GCA_020718525.1 Victivallis vadensis | reverse complement strand
CTTCAAACGGGCAGTTCTGCACGCAGATTCCGCATCGGATGCATTCGGAAGGAGTGATTTTCAGACGCCATTTGCTCAACAGGGACGCGAAAGAAAGGAGTACTCCATAAGGGCAAATGAAGCGGCAGTAAGGCCTTGCAACGAAAAGTGAAACAGATAGAATGACTGCGCCTGACAAAAACGCCGCCGACGATCCGGAAAGCCTGAAAAAGGAAACAAAGGGATCCGCCCTGCAAATGATGAAGCCCGACGATGTCGCGGCGTAGATGACGGCAAGCCCAAGATAAAGATGCGGCAGGAGGCCAAAGACTTCCCTCGCCCAAAGCGGCAGTTTCAAAGCCTTGACGACCAGGATGTCCTGGATCGCGCCAAGCGGACATGCCGATGCGCAGAAGACGCGTCCAAAATAGAGTGCGAAAA
This sequence comes from Victivallis vadensis, assembly GCA_020718525.1. Classification (GTDB taxonomy): domain Bacteria; phylum Verrucomicrobiota; class Lentisphaeria; order Victivallales; family GWF2-50-93; genus DYRX01. Next base: position 4,056 of record DYRX01000317.1, on the reverse strand, counting down.
GAATCGGAAGAAGAAAAAAGGCGATGAGAGCCAAAGGCGCCAGATAGTCCGGAGAAAAGATTGAAGCCGAAATATTCTGCAGTGAGCCGACACTGCAGACACAGCCTTTTTTCCAGAATCCGAAATACGCAAGGGAGAAGACGGACAAAAAAAATACTTTCCTCCTCGATCTGTCGAAGATTGCGAATTTCGCAGAGAGAGCCATGACGAGAATCAGGATTGTCAAATCAAAATATGGGAGCCAGGCTGAAGGAGACGGCATTTGAACAGTGTCCGGGATAGAATAGCTGGATTGGAAATCGGGTCTCGGGAAGCGGTCCTGATTTGCCGAGCACGGGAAAGCGAGCAGTTGAAGAAAAGCTAAAAAGAAAAGGAGATATCCCGATGCGCCCCAGCTAGCTTTTCTGTTCATCTCTTCCCTTGATGAGATATGGCGATTCGCTCGAGACTCTTACAAACGCCCCGCTCGGGCAGACCTTCGCGATCGAGCATTCGTTGCACTTGAGGCAGAGATCCTGGCGCACTTGCAGGTAGAGCGAGCCATTTCCGAAATCAGTGCATCCCTTTGCACATCTGCCGCATGCAATGCAAAGCCTCTCGTCAATGCTGTATTCGTAGTAGGGCTCTTCTATGAATTTTCTTTTCAGAGCGCCGGTAGGACAGAGCTGATTTTCCGCGCCTGTGTCGAGTCGGGGTGCGTCAGGCTGGAAGTAACCGCCGCAGAGCCTGCAGTATCCGCAGATCGGGAAGCTGTGAAATGCCTTGACTGCCGACTGTTCGAGCACACAGTCCGTCGCGCATCTGCCGCACTGTATGCACTTGTCCGGGTTGATCTGCCAGAGCAGTCCGGACTCCTTTTTCTTCATAATTTTTGGCAGAAGAGTCCCCACAGCGAGACCTGAAATCCCTAGAAGGACCAGGTTCCTCAAAAAATCTCTTCTGTTCAAAGTTGGCTTCATTTTGACTCCGGGCGGTCCGAGAGGCCTATTGTGACTTTGGCGCCGCTGATTTTCGATTCGATGGCAGTTCTGATGCTGTCTATGACTTCCCCCGCCTGCGCCACTGTCTTTTCGGGCGAGAATTCAAGCAGTATTTCGATGAATGCCTGGCTACCAGCGCGCCTTGATCTGATTCCGTGGATGCCCTCGTATTCGTCGAAATGTCTGGCAAGCTCCCTGAGTATGACGATCTGATCAGACTCTTCGAGAGTCTTGTCAAGAAGGTCGCAGAAGGAGTTTTTGAAAATGCCGAATGCCGAGAGCAGTATTGTGAGCGCGATGATGATTGACGCGGCGGGGTCAATGTAATGCGCCCAGGAGAAGTCTCCCAGGAGCATGCTGAGATTCAGCGAAATGAATATGAAGACGTTGCCGAAGGCCTTTGTGAAGAAAAGCTTCGCCTGGGATTCGCAGAGGGGAGAGACGCTCAGTCTCGCCATTTTTCTGTATCTCAGGTACAGGAAGGTGTTGATCACTCCATATAGAATCTGCGCAAAATAACTTATCCATATGCCGATTCCGGAGATCTCCGCTGGATGCATTATGCTCCTGCTCGCGCTGATCGTGATTATCAGCAGGCAGGCAAGCATGAAGAAGGAGATGAAAAGCCCGGAAATGTTCTCGAGCTTGTGGAATCCGTAGTCGAAATTCTTGTGTCTGCCCCTGTTGATGCTCCGTATTGCAAGCCAGGAAAAGAAGACCGCGACGAACTCGAGGAAGGTTTTCAGCATGTCGGCGAGGATGACCGACGAGTTTGACATGATGGCGGCGACAAGAGTTATAAGCGTGTCGGCGAGCCCCGCGGCAGAGCCGGCGATTGCCGAACTCTCCTTTTGATCGCCTCCTGAATGCGGAGAACTGTGCATCATGAGCCCTTGAGTGTCGAAATTCCCTCTTCGTGATCCGAAACGATTTTAAAGATTTCGTTGAATCCGGACATTGTGAAGACTCTCTGGACTCCCGCCTGCATGTTGCAGATCGCAAAATTGCAGTTGGATTTCTTGGCTTTTTTGGCGAAGACCAGCAGGACGCGCAGACCGTTGCTCGTGATCAGCTCGACATCTTTGAAGTCAATGAGTATCCTCCCATGCCCGTCATTGAGCGTCTTATCCAGCAGTTCGCCGAAGATCTCCGAAAAATCAACATTTATGCTTCCGCTGAACTTGAGGTGGACAATCTTGTGCTCCTCGTTGATGCAGACGTCCGTGTTGAAAATTTGCTTCCCCATCTTTTAAATGACCCCCTTTCAATCAGATTCTTCTTCTCAGGACAAACGTCCTTTTTCCTTCCAATACGGCGAAATTTCGCGCAGTCTGGCTATGAGAGGCGGAATTTTTTCCAGGACAAAATCAACTTCATCTTCCGTATTGTAAGTGGAAAGGCTGAATCTGATGGATCCGTGTGCGGCGGTGTATGGAACGCCCATGGCTCTGAGAACGTGGGAGGGCTCGAGACTGCCGGTAGTGCAGGCGCTTCCGCTCGAGGCGCATACACCGAGCTGGTCAAGCAGAAGCAGGATCGCCTCGCCCTCGATGAATTCAAAGCTGATGTTGGACGTGTTCGGAAGACGGGAGGAGATGTCCCCGTTCACACGGCATTTCGGAACAAGGGAAAGAAGCGAGGTCTCTAGTTTGTCCCGCAAACGTCTAACTTTCACATTTTCGGTCTCTATATTGCGCAAAGCCAGCTCCGCCGCCTTGCCAAGCGCGACGATTCCAGCCACATTGTCGGTTCCCCCGCGCCGTCCTCTCTCCTGATGACCGCCGACCATGAAGGGCCTGAAACGCACGCCGCGTCTGACAAAAAGCGCGCCGACGCCTTTGGGTGCGTGAAGCTTGTGCCCGGACAGGCTGAGCATGTCTATCGAAGATCCTTCAAGATTGATTGGAATTTTGCCGACAGCCTGGACAGCGTCAGTGTGGAAAAGGGTGCCTTTCGAATGGGCAATCGCCGCTATTTCCTCCACCGGATGGATATTCCCAGTCTCGTTGTTCGCCCACATCACTGAAACCAGGGCAGTCTCCTCGTCAATCAGCTCGCGCATCCTTTCCATGTCAATCCTGCCTTTCGAATCAACCGGGGCTTCGGAAACCTTGTAGCCACGTCTCAGAAGCTCCTTGGCAAGATTCAAGACAGCCGGATGCTCTACCTTCGACACGACAATTTTCCGCCGCTTCTGGCAGAGGAAGAGGGCGCTGAATATCGCGGAGTTGTCGCTCTCCGTGCCACAGCTTGTGAATATGATCTCCGTCGGATTGCAGTTGAGCAACCCCGCCAGGGAGCTCCTGGCCTTTTCAATCTCAGCCGCTACCGCCCCCCCGAAGGAGTGTATGCTCGACGGATTTCCGTAGTTCTCGCAGAAAAACGGCCTCATCGCCTCGAAAACCTCGGGCGCGACCATCGTCGTCGCGTTGTTGTCCATGTAAATGACGCGCTTGCCCATATGACAATCCATTTGTTTTTCACGCCTCTGAATGTAAAAAATGACCAGTCCGCCAATATACACCTCCATTTGAAAATCTCAACGGGCAAAGAGGAAAAGCTTTGTCAAAATTGAATAATGAATTTCAATATTGAAGGAAGAAGGACAGATTGCAAAATGCAAATTTCAAAATTAAAATTGTGAATTCATTCTCCATGAAGAACTTTGGAGAAACACTAAAGGGTTGCCTGCCTGTGCGTCGCACGCAGACAGGCGCTTCCATTGGTGAATTCCAGCCAAACTGCTGTCTTCTCTTGCCGCGGAGCGGCTTAAGGAGTAAAGCCTACTAGTGTCCTGTTTCCTAAATAACGATACCATGTCTCTTTAATAATTCAGATTAGTAGTTGTTGCACCCCTTCAGGGTGCTGGAATTTTTGATTGATCTTATCCCAGCCCGTTGGGCTGGGCTAAGGAATGCCACCCCTTCAGGGTGAAAACAACAATAGATGAATTAAAGGGGATGCTTTCTCAGGCTGAAGGCATGACATTCCATAGCCTGGGGCAACGCCCTAGGAAAAGGGAAAAAAAAGAAATTGCACCCTGGAGGGGTGCAACAACATTGGTAATTGGAAATAA
>DYRX01000316.1 GCA_020718525.1 Victivallis vadensis | reverse complement strand
GGGCGGTCGGTATCGGTGCGCAGGCACCATTCGATCATCCGGAGCATCAGCTCGGACGTGAGCTTCTCAAGTCCCGGACGCCCGTAGAGGTTGCATAGCTCGTCCGGATCGTCCACCATGTCATATAGCTCATTTCCGCCGGCGAGGCGGACGACCAGCTTCCACTTGTCCGTCCGGACCATCTTCGTGCGGGACATGGTCTCGGGGAACTTGAAATAGAGCTCCTGTTTGCCGTGCGTCGAGGGAATTTCCCTTCCATCCTTTGTCTTGTCCATCAAGGGTCTGTTGAAGCGCTTGATCATCGCGTCCTCGTGGCCTCCGTCTGCAAAGATGGCGGTCTTTCTCTTCTCCCCCCTGATTATCGGCAGTAGGGACTCTCCGTGGATCAGCCATTCGGGATCAGGCTCTATGCCGAGCATCTCAAGGACGGTAGGGGCGATGTCGGTGTGCTCGGTGAGGCTGTCCACGCGGACACCCTTCGGCAGGTCCGGGGCGTATATCGTCTGCGGGACATGAAGGATGCAGTCCTGCATGGCGGTGTCCCATTTCTCGACCAGGCCATATTGCCCGGCGAAGTCTCCATGGTCCACCCAGAACATGACTATGCTGTTTTCGAAAATTTCCTCGGACTCGATCTGCTCGAGCACCCTTCCTATCAGTGTGTCGAGCTTCGTGATCATTCCATAGTAGACGGCCTGTATCTGGCGGAAGTCTGCCTCGGTCGCATGGGAGCCTGCCCGTATCTCCCTCATCTTCAGCAGGGGCAGGGGCGCGTTCTCAGGAAGCTGATGCACAAAGGGTCTTATCCTATGGCGGTCGTACATGGAGAAGAACGGCTCCTCGACGGCGTATGCCGGATGCGGAGCGCCGAAGTTCAGATGCATGTAGAAGGGGCGGGATCTGTCGCGGACGTTCTTCAGGTAGTGGATCGCCTGTTCCGCCCTCGTGTCGTCTCCGAAGCCGCTAAGATCGCAGTTCTCCTTCACCTCGAGATTGACGGCTTCCTGCCTGGAGATGTTCTCCGCACGTGGACCCGCGAATTTCGCAAGCGGTCTGCCTTTCTTCACGAAGTGGTCGAAAATCCCTTCAGTGAAGGAATGGTAGTCCGGCGTGCTCTCCCCCTTCTTGTTTCTGCCTTGGTAGAGGTTCTCGAAGACGTGGTTGTGCCCGAAATAGGCGGTTTCGTAGCCATGCGCCATGAGGGTTTCAAGCAGGTTCGGATCACCGGGCTTGAGCAGGTTTGTCTCGTTTATCGTGCGTATCCCGTCGGTGTGGGAATATCTTCCCGTCATCATTGCAATTCTTGCGGGAACGCATTTGCCATGGACAGTGAAATGCTTCGAGAATATAACGCTTTTCGCCGCGAGCCGGTCAAGATTCGGCGTCCTGCAGTCCGGATTTCCCATGAATCCCGGCGCGTCCCCGCGCATCTCGTCGGAGCTTATGACAATCAGATTCCTTTTCATTGATTTATCTCCAAATCGTGGCAGACCACATATCAGCACTCGTTACCGGTGCTGAAAAGAATCGCAAATAAACATTCCTCTTTTTGAAAAAAAAATGATGATGCAGATTCCCAAGGTCACCACAACCTATAAAAGGAAAGAGCATCATCATGAGTGAATTTACAGTTTGTTTTGGGGGTTGACAAGGACAATCCGTTATTTTCCATATATTCACCGGAAGACAATCCCGGAATGCTCGAGGTCTATTTCGGGCTGGTTCTTCTTGAAAGGGTTGAAAGGTGGAAGGATTCCTTGCAGTTCAAGCTGTTCGTCGCGTGTCTGTACAACATGAATTACAAGCGCGGAGACACTGCGTCCGATATTCAAACAGGAGAAGGCGCTCATTGCTCCGCCTGTATGCGTGCGACGCACAGGCAGGCAATCCTTTTTGGATTAGCTTCTTATTAAATCAGGCTTTGCAGGAACGACGCAACGGACGCAGACATGCGGATGGTGCTCTCCCAGATAATCCGGATCCAAGTCTTTCCGCAGACTTCCGCTTGAATTTATTAAAACGAAACCCCTAGACAGGGAAATTAAGCAGGTTCCGTCCTTTAGGGACGGCTAAGAATGGAACCGCGTTTCTTGTACGCATGATCCTATTTTTGCTTCTTCGAGGGAGCCTGCATGCTTCTGGCTCTTACACGTAGCCTCAGGGCGTTTAGCTTTATGAAGCCTTCTGCATCTGCCTGATTGTAGACGCTTTCCTTCTCGAAGGTCGCTATTTTCGGATCGTAGAGCGTGTACTTGGACTTTCTTCCTGCGATTCTGCAATTTCCCTTGTAGAGCTTGAGCTTCACCTCGCCGCTGACAAATTTCTGGCTCTCTGTGATGGCTGTCTGAAGCATCTCCCTCTCCGGCGCGAACCAGAATCCGTTGTAAACAAGCTTTGCATAGTAAGGAATCCAGGAGTCTCTGAGGTGCATGACCTCTCTGTCCATAGTGATGCTCTCCATCGCCCTGTGTGCGGCCTGGAGCATTGTTCCGCCGGGCGTCTCATAGACACCCCGGGACTTCATCCCGACAAATCTGTTTTCGACAAGATCAACGCGCCCGATGCCGTGCTTCGCCCCGAGCCTGTTCAGCTCCTTCATCAGTTTGGCGGGAGAAAGCTTTTTCCCGTTGACCGCGACTGGCAGTCCCTTTTCGAAAGCGATTTCGACATATTCCGGAACGTCAGGAGTCTGCTCCAGCGGAGTTGTCATTACCGTCAGAGAATCCGGCGCCTCCGCCCAGGGATCTTCAAGGATGCCGCCCTCGAAGCTTATGTGAAGCAGGTTTCTATCCATGCTGTAGGGCTTTTCCAGGCTTGCGCTGATGGGAATCTTGCTTTTCTTTGCGTAGGCGATAAGATCCGAGCGCGACTTGAAGTCCCAAAGCCTCCAGGGCGCAATGATCTTGATCTCCGGGTGAAGAGCATAGGCGGTAAGTTCAAAGCGAACCTGATCATTTCCCTTGCCTGTTGCTCCGTGGCATATGGCATCCGCCTTTTCCTTTTTTGCAACTTCGACAAGATGCTTCGCGATAAGCGGTCTTGCTATCGAAGTGCCAAGCAGATAGTTGCCCTCGTAGATCGCGTTCGCCTGCATCATCGGGAAAATGAAGTCGCGGGCGAACTCCTCCCTCAGATCTTTTATGTAGCATTTCGACGCGCCAGTGCTGACGGCCTTTTTATCGAGACCGTCCAGCTCCTCCTCCTGCCCGACGTCCGCGCAGAACGCGATCACTTCCGCCTTGTATTTTTCCTTGACCCATTGAAGGATCACCGACGTGTCAAGACCGCCTGAATAAGCTACAACTACCTTCATTTCAACTCCTTGAGATTTGTGTCAAGCTTGCGATTCCGCCAGAACAAGAGACGTCTGATCGGAAGGACTGACAATATATGCCCTAATTCCTGCAAGGCAAATTGGGAGAGAAAAAATAGATTTCCATGAGGGAAAGATAAATGGGAGGGATTGCCAAGCTATAGTTTTTCATCTTAATAAATTCAAATTGTGAATTTATTTTCCTTGAAAAACTATAGCCGCAAGGCGCTTGCGGTCTTTTGGTTTTGCTCCGCACCCTTCGAAAGCCTTCGATACACCGGTATCGGGGGTCTCAGAATACGGAGCAATTCCCAAAATCTCCGCAATCAAAATGTAACGACAGAATGGTGGGAAAAGCGGTTAAAAGACTGGCGGTACTCCGGGGCACGGCGGCAGGTTATCACTTTCGGCATCATTCGTCATTTACATATCTCGATATGCGCATTCCTCATTCATTGAAATTGATAATCTGGCACCCGTGCCAAATGGCAAAGTTATTTAGCAACAGACCTCAAGGGAGGAGAAGCTTGCAGTCCTGGCAGACGGTGTAGATCACTTTTATTGGAGAAATCAGTTTTTTTTCAGATTCGAGCAGTTCGCCGGGCTCCATCCATTTCTCCCCCATCTCGGTTCTGTTGCAAATACTGCATCTCCTCCGGTATCCTGATCTTTTTACTGAGCTGAACTCGAAGTTCAGCGGCGGAGAGAGCTTCTCCACCCGGATCACCGAGTGTCTCACGCCGAGGAGCTTTCCATCCATTGAAACGTTCATTTCCATGAAGCGCTTTTCATTTGGCGAGTCGCACCTGTAGGGCCGCATCAGCGCTTTTCCGTGTATTCTTTCGTAGCCGAACAAGGTGTTGAGCCAGAGACGCGTCTGGTCACCGGTCACGAAATTCCAGATGCTGAGCCCGAGCACATTATTGGATAGCATTTCCGGTGATGAATTTTCGAGTGCGAATGCGTCCCACTCTTCGGAAACTTTGACAATCAGATCTTTCGAGTCCAGCCAGTAGGCGTTTGTCTTCGACTGCATATCCGCTCCTTGTTATTCTGCCAAAGTAAAGTGGCTTAAAAGTCCAGGGGTGCATTTCCAAAAGTTGAGCATTATCTCGCACAAAGACACAAAGCACACAAAGAAAAGAAAATCGTTGACTGCCTTGAAACTTGCCAATTGTCTTCCATAGATA
>DYRX01000591.1 GCA_020718525.1 Victivallis vadensis | reverse complement strand
ATCTGCCTGCCGACTCCGTCACCACGGTGATGTGCCCATTTTTATTTTCAGACATGATATCGCTGTCGCGCTCAGGCTCAAGCTGTGATTTCATTTCTTCGAACACAGCCTTGAACATCTTCATTTTTTCGCAGAACGAAGTGAACGCAAGGCCAAGCGGTGCGCCTGTGGCAAGCAATTCAGGCTTTTCACATGCCAAAGAAGCCCAAGACTTATGAATACTTTCAATGTCGTCCGCATTTTCAGATACTGTTTTTGCAAGTATATCATTGAAAGTGGAAACCCACTTGATCTGCTGTTGAAGGTGATTCCATTCTGGGCGGGAATTGCTCCAGTGGCGTCCGAACAGCGATGCAAGAGAAGAATTTTTTTCCAGGGTTGAATTATGAAACAAGAGTTCGATGGCGAGTTCCAGATGCTGAATCATTATTTCCGTACTAAGCCCCTGTTTGAGTTTCATATATTTGCGCAATATGAACTTTGTCCTGATTGTGTGGAACCAGGAGATAAGAAAGTTTTTATTTCTGTTTTCCAATAGCGTATGCAGGATATCTTCCAGAGGGAGCGACAGGATCTCCGCAGAATAAATTTTGAAAAGATTTTCTTCAATCTGCTCGCTCCGCCTGCCGTTTTCTATCAATGCGAGGAGTCTGCTTTGTGTTTTTTTCCAGTCTTCCGCAAGGGCAAGGGATATTTCCACGGAGGGGCATTCAAGGATGCATTTGCATAATTCATCAGCTAAGTCGAGGGTATGTCTGCTCCATCCTGAACTTCCAAGACCAAGCCGGTTTAGAACCGGAGCCGCAGATTTTTCCAGTTCATCCGCATTGTCAACGAGCTGATCAAGCATTTGAGACAATCTTTGTTCCAGGCCAAACTGCCATCTGCTTGTTCTGAGCTCCCTTAGTGAATGCTGAGGAGAAATCCCGGCTGTTTCAGCCGTACTCTGCAAACTGCGTGATCGGGCGGCAATAAGGGCGGCTTTTTCGGGCGTCATGTCAGAGAGCCGGC
>DYRX01000590.1 GCA_020718525.1 Victivallis vadensis | reverse complement strand
ACGGAGACTCGAAGTCGGATGTCATCTGCGAAAGCCCCGTCGAAAACGGCTTCATATACTTCATGAACGGCATAACGCCTTCCGCGCCTGCCAGCATCTACAGCAAGACCGACAAAAACTGGACAGTTGCGAAACTCGCAGATTTCAACGGCGACGGAAAAAGCGACATGCTCTGGAAGCATGAAGTCACAGGACAGACGCTTGTCTACATCATGGACGGAAATCTTGTAAGCTCTGCAAAACAGTTGTACGGAGCAACAACGACTTGGAACATAAAGGCGGTCGCTGATTTCAACGGCGACTCGAAGTCGGATGTGCTCATCCAGCACACGGATGGTTCCTGTTACATCTACATCATGAATGGAGCATCGCCTTCGGACCAGGGCAATGTCTATTCCAAACCTCCTGTCGCGTGGACACTCAAATCCGTTTCAGACTTCGACGGCGATGGAAAGGCGGACATGCTCTGGCAGAAATCGAGCGGCGAGGGATATGTCAGCAAGATGAATGGAAAGTCGGTCGTATCGGAGACAAAAGCCTATCGGATAAGCACTGGCTCAGCATGGCAGACAAAGCTTTTTGCGGATTTCAACGGAGACTCCAAGACAGATATGCTATGGGAGCACAGCGTTAGCGGATCTGGCTATGTATATCTGATGGACGGTGCGACAATTCTTCCCGGAAGCGGCTACATCTACCAGGCAAAGAATGCGAACTGGAACATAGTTTCTTCTCCTGATTTCAACGGCGACGGCAAAGCCGACATCCTCTGGGAGGACTCCGTTGAAGGAATAGGGTGCGTCTATCTCATGGACGGAGCGGCCGTCTCCAGCTACGACAACGTCTACGATCTTAAGGACGTAAATCCTGCAACAAAGTGGAATGTCGTAAAGACACTTGACTTTAACGCCGACGGGAAATCGGATCTGCTTTGGGAAAGCGCTGGAACAAGGAAAACCCTTGTCTATCTGATGGATGGATTCACTATTTTATCAACAGGAACTGTCTATA
>DYRX01000315.1 GCA_020718525.1 Victivallis vadensis | reverse complement strand
ATACCGAGCTGGTGCTCGGCATTCCCAGGTGAAATATTTGTGGTTCTATGGTGTTTTTGCCAAAAACACCTCGACCCAGTCTCGGAAAAAATGAGAAGTTCTACAGAGTTCAAGCGCTACTTTTGTTGGTGCCCGCTCACTTTCCATTCGCCTGAGCTGTTCTCGAAATTGAACTCCCAGGTGACCCTTATGCCGTAAAGATTTTCCGCCTCGCCCATTTTGCAGATGGCTGACGCCTTGTTGTCCTTGATGCTAAGCTCGTCGAATGAGCTTATCTCCATTCCGTAGTTTTTCTCCCTGAGGTAATTCCCGATCGCGCTTTTGAAGACCGACGTGTCCTGCGTTTCGGCCTGGGCAGGCGGTGTCTCTTTTCCGCAGGAGCATAATGAAAACAACGCAAGCGTGAGAAAAACCCTGTAAATCGCCGAATTCATTCCATGCCTCCCGCATTTATTTTGTTTTGCCTGTCGAAACCTGCAAGGCAGTCACTGCCAGCCGTCAACCCTATGTTTTCAAATCAAAATTTCAAGCTCCAAGGGACAAAGGGAAATGTTTTTGCGAAATTAGCAGAAATAAGTCTCTGAAGCTCGGAAAGCTCCAAGCCCAGAAGTTCGGACGCGGCAAGATAGACAGTTCTGATTCCTATGGAAGAATCATCCGTCTCTAAAAAAAGCATGTCCTTTGGAACAGCATGGAGCGCCTCCCGGCTTTTCTCGGAAAAAAACAGTGCTTTTCCAAAGGAGACACAAATCCCGTGCGCGCAGAGCTCCCTTGCGAGTTTCGCAGAACCGCTGAATCCATGCACGATCCAGGGAGATTTTGTGCGTGATGTTTTTCTCGCTGAAATGATTTCCGGATATGACCTCACCGCATGAATTAAAAGAGGCTTCGAGATTTTTTCCGCAATTTGAGCCTGAACCATGAAGATCTCTCTCTGGATGCCAAATTCCGCATCCGAGCGGACTTTGTCGAGCCCGCATTCTCCGACGGCAATAACACGGGCGTTGGAAACGCTCTCCCTGAGAGCCGCAATGGATTCCGCATTGTCTTCAGCGCTTCCGATGCGCCAGGGATGCAGTCCGACCGAATAGAACAAATCATCCCTGCCAGACCTCGAAACAAGGGAACGCGCCTCCTCCGGAAAAAGATTCCTTATTGAGACAGCATCCTCGCCTCCATCCGGATCGGCATGAGTGTGGACATTTACAAAAAACAATTTTTCTTGGGCAGGCATTTGACACGCTGAAAATTTGTTTCGGACAATTTGAGTCTCCCTAAAGTAGATTCGGGATGGAGCCTTTTTCAAACTGCAAGACTCTCTTTTTTTGCTTTTTGCCGTTGAATCTCGGAAAAATTGTATTACCTTTGAGGCGCTCAAATCGCTTGAGGCTTATCTATTTTACTTAGAGGAAAACAGAGAAGGAAGCAAAATATGAAGACAATATCGGCACTACAGAAGGTCAGGTCGGAATACAAACCAAAATTGCCAAAGGCTCTCAGAGATGGCGCAAATGTCGAAGCCAAAAGGGGAAAGCCCAGCGGAGCGGCGGGAGACGAAGACAAGATACAGGAGCTTTTTCCTAATCTTTTCGGACAGCCCGTCATGGAATTTTCAAACGCCGGTGGGAAAAAATCAGCCCAGGCTATCAATGTCGGAGTCATCCTGTCTGGCGGGCAGGCTCCCGGCGGGCACAACGTGATCGCTGGCATTTTTGACGGGCTGAAGTCTATCAATTCAGACTCGAAACTCTACGGATTCAAGGGCGGTCCAAGCGGACTTACCGATGGAAAATACATCGAGATCACGGCAGAACTGCTGAACGAATACAGAAACACCGGTGGATTCGACATCATTGGCTCAGGAAGAACAAAGCTCGAGAAGAGCGAACAGTTCGAAAAGGCGAAGACTGTCTGCGAAGGTCTCGGAATCTCGGCTCTCATCGTGATCGGCGGAGACGACTCGAACACGAACGCATGCCTCCTCGCAGAATACTACAAGGAGAAGAACGTCCCGATCCAGGTCGTTGGATGCCCGAAGACCATTGACGGCGATTTGAAAAACGATCTGATTGAAACGTCATTCGGGTTCGATACCGCCTGCAAGGTCTATTCGGAATTGATTGGAAACATTTCCAGGGATGCGAATTCCGCAAGAAAATACTGGCATTTCATAAGGCTGATGGGGCGCTCGGCTTCGCACATCACCCTCGAATGCGCCCTTCAGACACAGCCCAACCTGGCGCTGATTGGCGAAGAAGTCGCAGAAAAGGAGCAGACGCTTTCGGAAGTCGTAGACCAGATCGTCGAAGTCGTTCTTGCTAGATCCGCAAAGGGAATGGATTTTGGAGTGGTCCTCGTGCCGGAAGGACTGATCGAATTCATCCCGGAAATCAAAAAGCTAATACGGGAACTGAACGATCTGATGGCGCGCGAGGAGCATTCCCTCGGCTATCTCGACGGGGACGCGGAAAAGCTCAAATTCATCAAGTCCAAGCTCTCAGGAGAAATCTCTTCGGTATATGCCTCTCTTCCGGAGCAGATCCAGATGCAGTTGGCGAAGGACAGAGACCCGCACGGAAATGTGCAGGTCTCACTTATCGAAACTGAAAAGCTTCTAATCGCCATGGTTCAGAAAAAATTGAAAAGCTTCAAGGCGGCAGGGACATACAAGGGGAAATTCACGGTGCAAAACCATTTTCTCGGATACGAGGGACGCTGTGCTCAGCCCTCAAATTTCGATGCCGACTACTGCTACAGCCTTGGATTCACTGCGGCGGCACTTATCGGAGCAGGTGCCAGCGGCTACATGGCGTCCGTCAGAAATCTCGTAAAACCTGCCGATGAATGGATATGCGGCGGAGTGCCTCTGACTCTCATGATGAACATCGAAAGACGCCACGGAGAAAATAAGCCAGTCATAAGAAAAGCCCTCGTTGATCTGGAAGGAAAGCCTTTCAAGAGGCTTTTGGCGGACAGAGCCAAGCTTGCAGTAGAAACCGCATATCTCTATCCGGGACCGATACAGTATTTCGGACCGCACGAGCTCTGCGACAGGATAACGGAAACTCTTCTGCTCGAAAAGACCTGAAACAATATGCCGGCTCAAGAGCCATGAAAATAAAAGCAAGACAAAAGATTGCCTCATCCTGCTCGGCAATTATTATAAAGGTCGGCACAAGGCTCCTGACCAACACTGCGTATATTCCGCCACTGGTCGCGCAGATTTCTGAAATACGCAGACGAGTCAAAAAGGTGCTTCTCGTCTCTTCAGGAGCCGTCGGGCTCGGAATGAAGGCGATCGGTCTCTCGAAAAGACCCGGTGCACTGTCCGACATCCAGGCTCTCGCCGCAGTCGGACAAAGCAGGCTCATGTCTCTCTACGACGCCGAATGCGCAAAACATGGATTCCATGCGGGCCAGCTCCTCCTCACTGCGGCAGACATCAACGACAAGGAGAGGCATCTCAATGTCATGAACTGCATCAGCTCCCTCTGGACGATGAACGTTCTGCCTGTCATCAATGAAAATGATTCCGTCTCAGTGGACGAACTCAAGTTCGGAGACAACGACTGCCTCGCCGCCCTCATCGCCGTCATGATGAAGGCCGAACTGACAGTTCTCCTGACTGGCGTTGACGGACTTCATACGAGCGAAGGCGGACGTCTTATAGAACGAGTTTCCTGCGTCGAGGAGATCAGCTCGGAAATTGCAGGAATGGCGAGCAACACGGATGACAAAAATTTCTCGACCGGCGGAATGGCGTCAAAAATTCGCGCCGCTGAAATTGTGACAAGCGCCGGCGAGTATCTCTGGATTGCCGACGGCCGCGACGCATCAGTCCTTTCCAAAATAATGTCCGGGGAAGACGTAGGCACGCTTTTTGTGCCGTCGAGAGAAAAGCAGTTGGAATCAAGGAAACGCTGGCTTGGCTTCTTTTCCAAAACTTACGGAAAAATATTAGTTGATGAGGGGGCAGTTGCCGCCCTTGTCGAAAAAGGGAAAAGCCTTTTGCCGTCTGGTGTCAAATCTGTGTCGGGAAATTTCAAGCGCGGAGATGCTGTTTCCATCTGCTCGACTAACGGCCAGCTCATCGGGAAGGGGCTTGCTAATTATCCATCAAATGAATTGGCTCTGATCGCCGGCAAAAAGACTTCCCAGATCGTCTCCGCCCTCGGATATGAAGGAGACCACGAAGCCATACACAGGGATAAGCTTGTGATAACCGCCGCTAAGCGCCGATCTTGAAGGCGCGGAAGAGCAAAAACTGAAATTGGAGGAAAGCGCATGGCAACGCAGGGCGACTCCCTTGAAAAAATAAGAGAATCTGTCATATCAATATGCGAGAAGGCGAAGATCTCGTCAAGAAAGATTGCGGCACTCTCCTCTGAAGAAAAGAATTCCTGCATCGAGGCGATGGCGGCATCACTGGAAAAAAGATCTTCCGAAATTCTCGAAGCCAACGCGAAGGACGTCTCCGCCGCCAGAAAAAACGCGATTGCACCTGCAATGCTCGATCGCCTGAAACTTGACGAAAAACGGATTTTGACCATGTCCGAAAGTCTCAGAAATGTGGC
>DYRX01000314.1 GCA_020718525.1 Victivallis vadensis | reverse complement strand
ATATACATGTAGATGAATTTTGTTTCGGATTAGCTTAGGTTGATAGCAATGGGGAATTCCCTCTCTCCGACGCTTGCCCTGCGCGCCGACATGGACGCAGTTCCTCTCCATGAGGAGAACTCCAGAAGCTACAGGTCCCAGACAAATGGAGTAATGCATGCCTGCGGTCATGACGCGCATGTGGCAATGCTTCTTGGCGCGGCGCAAATTCTCAAAGAAAGGCTCCACATGCTTGAGGGGAGCGTCAAGTTCATTTTCCAGCCATCCGAGGAGATGGGGCCCAGCGGAGCTAGAAAGATGATCGAAGATGGAGCGCTCGAAAATCCCGCTCCCGACGCGATTGCGGCGCTTCATGTCGATCCAGGAATCCCCTCTGGAAAAATCGGCATCTGTCCCGGACCTGCCATGGCGGCCGTCAACAGCCTCAAAATCACTGTATGCGGAATCCCATCCCATGCGGCTTCCCCTCATCTGGGTGTTGACGCCATAGCGGTCTCAGCAGGCATCATCCATGCCATACAGACCATCGTGTCCAGGGAAATGAATCCGGCTGAGGCAGTCACTGTCAATATCGGAAAAATAGAGGGAGGCACGGCGCACAACGTCCTTGCTGGGAATGTCACAATGACTGGAACAATCAGAACCCTTAAGCAGGTCGTTCGGGATGCCATTATTGAGAAGCTTGCCGGACATCTGCCAAAGATAGCAGAGGCAATGGGGGCAAAATGCACGGTTGAAATATCATCAGGAAACCCGCCGCTCATCAACGATCCTGGCATATGCGAAATTTTCAGGACTTCTGCCAACGAAATTGTAGGGGAAGAAAACATTGTCTGCCCTCCGGCATATATGGCAAGCGAAGATTTCACCTATTATTTGCAGAAAAGTCCGGGCTGTATGATATTCATTGGAACTGGAAATCCCAAGCTGGGGACCTGCTTCCCATGGCATCATCCGTCCTTCAATATTGACGAAAGCGCAATTCCCATTGGAGCGGCGCTACTGGCGAAATTCGCGGCGAACTACATTGGACGGCAATTTTCATCTTGACGCTTGTTCCCGCTGTGTTTCCGGCACAGGCGGATGCTGGCGGCTCCTCTCCAGTTTCGTGCCCGGAAATTTCATGACAGGCATTGCCGAGGGCGTTGGGCTAGCAGAAACTATGCGCTCCTATAGTTTTTCATTTTAATAAATTCACAATTTGAATTTATTAAACTGGAAAACTATGGAATGCGAAACGAGCACGATTCTTTGATGCGCGGCGAAGAACCGCAAGAAAGAAAAAGGTGTGAAAAAGAAGCGTTGTCCAAAGAGTTTCGTTCGGGAAACAGGTCTGGAAGATCTTGTCAGACGCTGGTAGGGGAGACCCCCAGTATTGTTATGTTGTCGTCTCCGCCTTTTTTCAGGGCGGCGTAAAGAAGATTCCGGACTGATTCCTGTACGGAGGCGGACTTCAGCATGATTTCTTCGATCTGCTCGTTTTCGAGATGGCAGTTGAGCCCGTCTGAGCAGAGAAAAAGCTTTTCAGTTCCATTCCTTCTGAAGCTGTTTATTTCCGGAATGAGCTCCTGGGATGTCCCTACGCATCTGGATATGACATGCGAGAAAGGATGACCCTTTGCCTCTTCCCTGGTTATAATGTTCTTGATGATCAGTTCCTCGACAAAGCTGTGGTCGCGCGTGAGCTGTTTGATGCGACCTCCCTCCAGCTTGTAGCATCGGCTGTCGCCAGCATGTGCGACAACAAGCCTTTTCGGCATGAGGATGCCTACAACTAGAGTGGTGCCCATCGGCTGTTGGACGTTGAACGTGAGATTGAGCCTGTAAATAGTCGCATTTGCCTCGGTGATCGCGTGGTCGAGGAAGGCAAGAATGCGGCCAAGCGATTTTTCATTCCACATTTGAAGCTTGCGCCATTCTAGCAGAATAGTCTTGAGGCAGAGCCTGCTTGCGATGTCCCCGTTTTCATGCCCGCCTATTCCGTCGGCGACTGCTGTCAGCGTGTTTCTACCGTTTTCGACGGAGCAATATACGAAGCTGTCCTCGTTGGCTTCCCGCACAAGCCCCGGATGAGTTGTTGCGAAAATATGCTCTGGCGTCACCATCTTAGCGCTTGTCGAGCTGACTGGCATTTGATGCGGTCCCGTGTCGTTTTTTTTGACTTTGTATTCGGAATTCGAACCCGGCAATCGTGAGACTATAGCCATATTTGACAAAAAAACAATCCAATTGACATTGCATTTGAATCTTTTTGCAATATTCTTGTTGTTTTGCCCGAAGACGCGTGTCCGTCGCCTCGTGTTCGCGGAGCTCGTTGCAGGGACTTCTTAAAATAAGCAGTTCAAGAGAGGAGAGCTATGAGCATTCAAACCGCAAGTATCAGGAATTTCTCGATCGCCGGACACACAACATGCGGGAAAACTTCCCTTTGCGATCTCATTCTGTTCAAGTCGAAGGCGGTTGACAGGCTAGGAAGTGTGGATGCGAAGACCAGCGTTTCTGACTACATGCCCGACGAGCAGGAAAAGCAGAGCAGTATTCATTCGACGCCATTGAACTGCTCCTGGAAAGATCACAAGCTTTTCTTCGTTGATACCCCCGGCTACGGAGAATTCATCGGAGAGACAATCGCCCCTATCAGCGTGAGCGACTCGGTTCTTGTCGTAGTTGACGGAGCAAAAGGCATAGAGGTCGGAACCTCCCGCGCCTGGAAAATAGCCAAGGAGAGAGGCATTCCGCGCGCAATTTTCATCAACAGGCTGGACAAGGAAGCTTCCAGCTTCAAGGTGACCCTGGCGAAAATTCAGGATGCCTACGGAGCATCGGTCTGCGTGCCAATCACGGTTCCACTCGGCAAAGAGGCGGCACTTTCAAATGTGGTCAGCGTGCTCAAGCCTGCGGACGCAGATCTTCCAGCGGATCTGAAGGCCGACATCGCCACCTACAAGGAGCGGCTCATGGACGCGATAGCCGAATCCGACGAGAATCTCATGATGCGATATCTCGACGGACAGGAGCTTGGTGAGGAAGAGGTCTCGAAAGGTTTGAGGAAAGCCATTGTCGAAGGAAGGCTTGTCCCCGTTTTTGCAGGAAGCGTCGCAAAAGACATCGGAATCGCTGAACTCCTCGATGGAATTGCCAGTCTCCTTCCGGATCCCTTCTGGCGCAAGGAAGTCAAACTCGAAGGCGGAAAAACTTTTGAGATCAAGGAGGACGGTCCAGGCGTCGCGCTGGTCTTCAAGACAATCATTGATCCGTTTGTCGGCCAGCTCAATTTTTTCAGGGTCTATTCGGGCAAATTCACGCCGGAGCTCGAGGTCTTCAACACGAGCAAAGATGAAAAGGAGAAGCTGAGCGGAATAATGCTGATGAACGGAAAGACACAGGTTCCCGTGAACGAGGTGCTTCCGGGATTCGTCGCCGCTGTTGCAAAATTGAAAAATACGCACGTGTCAAACACTCTTGCGACCGGACATTTCCGCGACAAACTCGAACCCATTTCCTTCCCGGCGCCTGTCATGTTCTATTCAGTATCCGCTGTCAAGAGCGGCGAAGAGGAGAAAATCAGCGCGGGTCTCTCCAAAATCTGCGACGCCGATCCGACTGTCAAATCGGAGCGCCATCATGAAACAAGGGAGCTTCTCATGTGCGCAATGGGTGAACAGCACATCAATCAGGTGGTGAAGAAGCTCAAAAACGTCTACAAGGTGGAAGTCAAGCTCAGCGCGCCGAAGATTCCCTACAGGGAGACTATCACATCCAGCGGAGAAGGGCATTACAGGCACAAGAAGCAGACCGGCGGACACGGGCAGTTTGCCGAAGTGTATCTTAGAATCTCGCCGAATGCTTCCGGCTATGAATTCAAGAACGAGGTCGTCGGCGGCACAATCCCCAGAAACTTCATTCCTGCTGTTGAAAAGGGCGTGAACGAGGCGATGGTCAAAGGTCCTCTCGCCGGATGCACAGTGCAGAATATGATCGTCGCGGCATACGACGGCAAGCATCACGAGGTTGACTCCTCCGAAATGGCGTTCAAAATAGCCGCGAGACAGGCATTCAAGGATGCCATGAAAAAAGCGAATCCGATTCTTCTGGAGCCGATTCAGAAAGTGACTATTGTCATCCCGGGGGAATACATGGGCGACATAACCGGAGATCTCAACCACAAGAGGGGGAGGATACTTGGCATGAGCGTCGAAGACGGAATGGAGGTGGTAAGCGCCGAAGTTCCGCTCGTCGAGATGGCGAGATACGCAAACGAGCTCAGAAGCATGACACAGGGAGCCGGATCCTTCGAAATGGTGTTTGACAGATACGAGATGGTGCCGTCCAATGTGGCGCGGACCATCATCGAAAGCTACAAGGGCGGCGAGGAAGAAGAGTAGCTGATATTAAGCAAACTTCGTAGCAGTACAGAGGGCGGAATCGCTTGACGCTATCTTGTCCACGCCGAACTCGTCCACATTCACAGCGAAGCCGCTAACGTTGGCGTTCACGATGCGCCTATGGTTTTTCAGATGAATAATTTCATTATTCTGAGAGACCGCCGATACCGAGGTATCGAAGGCTCTCGAAG
>DYRX01000589.1 GCA_020718525.1 Victivallis vadensis | reverse complement strand
CTAATGCCGACACGAGAGGCGCTCTTTTCAAATTTGACCTTTCCGGAATTCCTTCTGGTTCAACTATAAGAAGCGCAAAATTCAGACTCTACTGCACCTCGGAAACACCCGGTGCGGGAGGGACGGTCACGCTTCGCCATATCAACGACGCATGGACTTCGCCCGCCTGCTACAATACTAACGGGGCAACGCAATGGAAGAATCTCGGCACGATAAACCAGAACAGTTCCATAGACGCGTTCACTTCGGCTTTTCTGTCCGTCGCCAATTATCCTTCCACACATCCGAGTTACCGCGGCGCACAGGACGACTGGGCGAACAGATATGTTGAGTTCACTATCACCACGGCTGTCTCCCAGTGGGTTGCCGGAACAAAAACCAATAATGGTTTCGCGCTTTGCACAACTGGCTATTTCACTGGCTATCTTTACGGATGGTTCCAGATCAATTTCAATTCCGCGGAGGCAAGCTCCAACAAGCCGGAGTTGGTCGTTACATATCAGCCTTCGGCTCCAGAAACCCATACGGTGACTTTCTCAGCTGGCGCGGGCGGCAGTCTGGCCGGTCAGACAAGTCAGACGGTCTCAGACGGAGAAGACTGCTCCGCAATCAGTGCCGTCCCGAACCCAGGATTCCGCTTCGTGAACTGGACAGGCGACTACTCGGGAACACAAAATCCGCTCACAGTCACGAACGTGACCGAGGACATGGCAATAACTGCGAATTTCGCAAGGGTTTCTCCTGAGGATTTCAACGGCGACTCGAAGTCGGATGTGATCTGCGAAAGCCCGATAGAGAACGGTTTCATCTATTTTATGAACGGGCAGTCCGTGACTTCATATTCGGGGGTTTATGACAAGACGGACAAAAACTGGACAGTTGCGAAATTCGCAGATTTCAACGGCGATGGGAAAACGGACATGCTTTGGGAGCATGAGATCAGCGGGCAGGTTCTTGTCTATCTAATGAATGGTGCGTCAATTACTGCCGTGAAGAGCATCTACAAAGGCGGAGAATGGA
>DYRX01000588.1 GCA_020718525.1 Victivallis vadensis | reverse complement strand
ATTATTGAGAAAAAACCAGATAATATTTGTCGAGCATTTCATAAAAGTTGAAACATATCTTGATAAACCTGGGTTCCGAATTTTGGCAGGTCATTGCGCAGAAAAAACATGCCGCCACAGCGCCAGCGTCCGCCTTTTTCAATGAATTCCGCTACTGCCTTTCTGAGAGATGTGTCCCTGCGGACTGTTTTGATGTCGAATTTTTCATGGAGGAAGACGAACCAGAGGCCGTCCTCTGGAGCCGATGGGACTGGATAGAGAAAAACTTCCCCGTGTATTGCAGGAAGGTTGGATTTTGGGCTGAGAATCTGTTTCAAGTCCGGGTTGAATATCCAAGATTCGCATACAAAGGCGGAGAAGCCGTGCTTTGGAAACTTATCCGACATGAAGGCTTCGGCGGATCTTAGGGAAGAAATAAAGATATCTGGGGAAAGACCTCCGCCGGGCGGGATGTGAACGTCCAGGACATTGCTTCCTTTGCGAAGTTCGCAATTCCACTCAGACAGGTGGAGCTTTGTTTTTTCTTTATCTGCGATTCCATTGGGGAAAATTTGATTTCCGCATACGAAATCATCGTTCTCGTCGAGGGCGGATGTCCATGAATCATCCGCGTCGGCTTCGATATCCCTGCATTTCACATGGCCGTCCTTGGTAAATTCAATGCCAGGCTCGGACAAGGCGACGACATTGCCGGTCTTCTTGCTTCTGTAAGCCCTGAGCGGAGCAGAGAATATTTTGTGCATGAATTCCAGACGTCCGATCCGGACGAAGACGTTTCCGCCGAGATATGCTGGAAGCCAGAGAAACTGATTGAGCCAAATTCCTGGAACTGAAAACGCCATCTTGTGGTTTGAATTGTAATCTGCAATTTCCTTGGACGTGTCTCGCGTGACCTGCTCCGGAATTCCCGATTTTTCGTGGGATTTTATGAGAAAAGGAATCATGGAAAGCGCGACGATCAGGTAGTATGCGCCAGATTTGTTTCCAAGGCGATCTTTGAGGTTCGGCAAAGTATGCCTTGG
>DYRX01000587.1 GCA_020718525.1 Victivallis vadensis | reverse complement strand
AAGATAGGGAATCGGATTCCCTGCGATGTTCTCAAAAACTGCAGATGTCGAGAAGAACTCCGCCGTGCTCCGTGACAGTATCGCCAGCATTGCTCCGGAAAAGCCAAGCAAAATACCGAAAATCAGGAGGAATGGCTTCGCTTTCTTCTTCAGAATCGGCACCGAGAAAAGAAGAGTGAACCCGATCCAGAGATAGTTTATAAGTCCTACCTCAATCAACTGAGAGCGATTGTCGCAAGTGCCTATAGCAATATACAAGAGAGCCTGATAGCTTATAAAAAGCGTGCCGCAGACAAACCAGTAGAGCGGCTTGTGAGTCCGGAACGGGGTCAGAAAGCCATAAGAGAAAAAAAGTATAGCGCATGAAAGCGAGCCCCCGACAAGAAGTATGAATGTTCCAGCCCTGAAGATCCCCAGAGACTCTCCGAGCCCCCTTGTAAAGGCGAGAACTGTTGACCACAGGACAATGGGAACCATTTCCAAAGAGATGAGGATTTCTTGCAGAAAGGTGTCCGGACAGATTCATGGTCTGTTTTCCAATATGATCGTGACTGGACCATCGTTGAGCAGGGAAACCTTCATTTCCGCGCCAAAAACTCCAGATTCGGAATGGATTCCGATTTTACGCATCTCTCCGATGAAGCGCTCATAAAGCGGCTGAGCCTTTTCGGGGCGGGCGGCGGCAGTGAAATCAGGCCTCCTCCCGCGAGAGGCGTCTCCATAAAGCGTGAACTGGGAGACAATTAGGGCAGAACCGCCAATATCCGCAAGAGAAAGATTCATTTTCCCGCTTGCATCTTCGAATATTCTAAGTCTTGCTGATTTTTCCGCCATTGAAGAAGCTACGGACTCGTCGTCGCTCGGAGAAACTCCTATAAAAATCAGAAGCCCCTGCCCTATCTTCCCAACGCATGCTCCGGCAACGGTGACAGACGCCTCAGAAACTCTTTGGATCAACAGCCTCATTCTATTTCCCATTCATATTATGAGCCAGTAAGCCTGATATAATCATCCTACATTGCA
>DYRX01000313.1 GCA_020718525.1 Victivallis vadensis | reverse complement strand
GGGGATGCTGGTGATGACTCCTCCTGAAAGAACTGGAGTTCCCGCCTGAGCTCCAGTTCCGCCGCCGCCTGAAAAGCTGACAGCAGGTGCAACTGAGTATCCTGTGCCCCCGTTTGTGACCGTGAGTGAGGAGACTCCATTTGCAATTAGAGCCAAGTTGTTTCTATAGATGTCAGGGCCATAATTCGTTCCGCCGGTAGAATCAGTGTTGTCCCCGACGATGGTCGAAACTAAGCTTAAATTTCCGCCGTTTGCGAAGATACCGCCAGTCCTTGCGTTCACTGGGGTGGCGGCGATTGCTTGGTTTGAAGCTATCGTCGAGTTGTATATGATAACATTGAGCGTTGCCCCTGTGCTCTGCCGGCTCATGTAGATTCCTCCAGCGTATGCAACCCCAGCTCCAGTACTCTCGGAAAGATTCGAGCTCACAGTACAGTTTTCCAGCGTAACAGAGAAAATGGAGTTGTTAAGGGAATATATGTGAAGACCGCCTGAATAAGAATTGCCCGATGAAACAGATTCATTGGAGTATATGGCAACACGCCTCATATTGAAATTGACTCCGATAACATTATTGCCAGAAATGTATAAGCCAGCGCCTTGTGTCGCGGTATTTTCATAAAGAGAAGTCTCCGTCATGTTTACTGTCACATTGCTATCTCCTGGAGCGAACCATAACCCGCCGCCGCTCCCTGTGGATGATGTGTTGCCGTATATCTTGGTGTCTGATATGCTGTATTCAAGCGGAGTCGTAACGTAGTACATGCATATTGCGCCGCCATCTCCGACTGCAGTATTGCCTGAGAAGACGCAGGACGAGACTGTGAGCGGGCTCTGAGTGAAAATAGCACCTCCGCGTGCACTGGTGTTGGTGCTGTCAAGAGGCCTTGTCGCAGAATTCCCGGAAAAAGTGCAGTTTGACAGATTCATGACGGATCCTACTATCCAGATGCCCCCCCCCTGTCCATATGAATAATTTGTTCCTTCACTTATGCCAGTGGCCACGTTTCCCGTGAAGGTGGAGTTGCTTATATCAAGTGTTCCACCAGCATTGTGATAAATCGCCCCGCCACGTCCAGACCTCACTGCTCCAGATGTTGAATCTCCCACGACAGTGTTGTTTGTGAATGTGCAGTTGTCCACTGTGAAGTTTTCGCCATTCACCCTTATTGCTCCACCATAAGCATCTGCGTCTGTTGCTTGATTGCGTGCGTTGGTAAGCGTTAGATTCGAAATGGAGACGTTCAAAGTGCCCGTGCCATTAACATAAAAAACTCTTGAGCTGGCGTTTCCGTCAATGGTGACACTTCCGCTGCCTGCGTTGATTGTCAGGGACTTGTCAATGAGGATTTCTCCGCTTGTGAGCGTGATTGTCCCGGAGAGTCCGGTGAAGACGATAGTGTCTCCTGTAGCGGAATCTGCGATTGTCTGCCTGAGCGAGCCGGCGCCGCTGTCGTCGAGATTTGCCACCGTCAGGGTTGCCGCGTCGAGTCCGAGCCAGGTCACCCCCGTGACGAGAGCCGCGATTGCGATTTTTTTCATACACACCTCCATTTAGATTGCGATTCTGCACGGTAAGATAATGCCGAAAAGCTATTTGTCAAATGAAAATTAAAATTACTTTAACATATACTTGCATAAATGTGCAATATATGAACATGATTTTGCTTGTTCCAGTGCTGAGTCATTGGGTTCTATTTTTCACGAGTATTCCTCTTTGTTTGAAAATTGTGAAAAGGTTGGAAATGCCCGACATAGTGCTTTCTTTTTGTTTCAGGAAAGATATTGTCAGTTAAACAGATTTAGACTCTTTTAGGCTGAGAATTCTCATTTTGGCGCTAAACGAGTATAAGAGGGGGATGACTATGAGTGGAAATACGGAAGCAAATGGTGCGCGACTTCTTGTCAAGTGCCTGGAGCGCAACAAGGTAACTCATGTATTTGGGATTCCCGGCGCGAAAATTGACGCGGTCTATGATGCGCTCTGCGAATCCTCCATCCGCCTTGTTCTTTGCCGGCACGAGCAGAATGCGGCCTTCATGGCGGCGGCGCACGGCAGGCTGACAGGCGAACCAGGTGTTGTTATTGTGACTTCCGGTCCTGGCGTGAGCAACCTTGCGACAGGTCTGCTCACCGCGACAAGCGAAGGCGACCCTCTGGTTGCGATTGGCGGGGCGGTTCCGAGGAACATGATGTCCAAGTCCACGCACCAAAACGCGGACAACACGCGTCTGATGGAGGCGGCGACAAAAAAGAGCGTTTCCATAATGGATGCCGAAAGCATTCCGGAAATAATTGAGAACGCCTTCAGAATCGCGAAAGCTCCGAGGCGCGGGGCGTGCTTTGTCAGCGCTCCGCAGGACATTTTATTAGATGAAGTGCTTGCCGAGCCGATAGAAAGCCGCGGCTCTCCTCACCCGGGGAATGCGCCTGCAGATGAAATAAGGCTTGCCGCCAAGCTCTTACGCGAAGCAAAGTTCCCCGTCATTTTTTTGGGTGAAGACGCGAGCATGCCGGAAAATTGCGCCGCAATCAGGGAGCTTGTTAGGAAGACTGGCATTCCCGTTCTGAGTACTTTTCAGGGAGCCGGTGTGATATCGCGCGAGCTCTTCGAGAGCTATATTGGGCGAGTCGGGCTTTTCAAAAACCAGCCCGGTGACAGACTGCTCGAACATGCAGATATTGTTGCAACAATAGGCTTCAGTCCTATTGAATACGATCCTGACACATGGAACGCGGCGAGGGACAAGAAGATAATCCACATTGACAGCATTTCCGCGCAGGTCTATTCGAGCTATGCGCCTGTGTCGGAGCTGACAGGAAGTATTTCAGGCAACATTTCTTTGCTTGCCGGAGAGCTTGACGGTTTCGGGGTTTCCGCCCGCAACAAGGAGACGATCGCGTCTCTGCACCGGGAACTGCTTAAAATATGCGAGTTCAGCCTGGATTCCTTCGACAAAGGTAAAATCCATCCATTGCAGTTCATCCGTGCGCTGAGGACCTTCATCGGAGACGGCGATATTGTGACATGCGACATCGGCTCGGTTTACATATGGATGGCGAGGCATTTTTTCGTCTTCAATCCCCGGCAACTGCTTTTCAGCAACGGTCAGCAGACGCTTGGCGTGGCTTTGCCGTGGGCGATCGCCGCGAAGCTGAGCAATCCTGGCAAAAGGGTTTTTTCAGTGTCTGGCGACGGCGGATTTCTTTTTTCCTCGATGGAGCTTGAGACTGCGGTCAGGGAGAAGATTCCATTTGTGCATTTTATCTGGACGGACGGGACCTACAACATGGTTCTGGAACAGCAGATCATCAAATATGGAAGACGCAGTGGGGTGGACTTTGGCGCCATTGACATAGTGTCGTATGCAAAGGCATTTGGGGCGAGAGGCTACAGGATGGACTCAATCCTTGACTTCAATGAAATCGTCTCCGAAGCTGTGAATTGCGGAGTGCCTGCGCTCATAGACGTACCGATTGACTACTCTGGGAACAGGGAGCTTTTTGTAGCAGTGAACAGGAATGATTCGATATGAGCTCGGACAGAGAAGCATCCAAAGTCAGGATGATTCGCGTTGAAGACTGCAAAAACACGCTTGCCTACATCGGTTCGGTTGACAATGTGATCAATGGAGTTGTTCCGGAAGATTTGCGGAACAGGCGCTTTTCCGCCGCCGCGGTGAGATATGGCTTCGAGCTTGGATCTCCCCAGGGAATCTGCAATCTGGGCGAATGCATCATCTTCAACGGGCTGATATACTCGAGCAGGACCGATCCGACAAGGAAAGAGAGGGATCCGCTCATGTGGGGACCGGAGTATGTGACTCCAGGGATTTTCCTGATACCGGGTAACGCCCGCCCCAACTGGACAGTCTCCTTCTCTTCGCTCGATGAAGAAATAGCCCTAAGTTCCATCTATTCAATGATTTATGAGAAAACATCCAGACCTTTTGCCGTGCTTGGCTGTGCGGAGCTTGCAAAAATGCGCGCCCGATCGGTGACGCATCCGCCAATAGAGCATGAAAACCTTTTCAGCCATGAGAGCAAGTATTTCGAGGAAAAAGAGGAGAATGACGAAGATGTCAGCATCGCGTTCATGGGCGCAGTCGCGAAAATGGGAGAGGCAGGCTCTGAGGAAACCATGAGAAAACTCAGATCGGTGCTCTACTGCAATCCTTTCAATTTGCAAAAAGAGGGTTTTTTGTCCCATACTCATGCCGCAGTGCTCACAAGACCTCTGACCGAGATTTCCAGAATCCATCCTCAGCACGTCTGCCGCGTCGCGCATCTCATGGATGATTCACTGATCCGCTGGCTGAAGGCGGAAGTTTATGAGATCTTCGATCTTGCCGAATATGGAGGCGATTGCCGTACGGAACAAATGTGACAGGAGGAGCTTCGAGCTTTGGGACTCTTGTAAAATAACTTTGCCATGGGTGCATTTCCCAAAAGTTGAACATTGCCTCACACGAAGACACAAAGCGCACGAAGTAAAGAAAATCGTTGTCCGCCTTGGTACTTGCCAATTGTTTTTCATAGATTAAAACAATGGAATTGGACACGGACAGGCGGGCAAATTCGGATTTGTCCGTCTGTC
>DYRX01000586.1 GCA_020718525.1 Victivallis vadensis | reverse complement strand
CGTCTTTTGTAGTGCTTGGCATCCTTGAAGCTCTTTTTCTTCCCGACATCGGACAGACCGAGATAGAACTCCTTCACATCCTCGTTTTCTCTCAATTTTGAGCACTCGCCGTCGAGAACGACTTTTCCCATTTCCATCACATATCCGTAATCGCCGATCGACAGGGCAAGATTGGCATTCTGTTCGACAAGCAGTACGGTAGTTTTCTCTTCATGGCAGATTTTCTTGACAATTTCGAATATTTCCTTAACCAGCAGAGGGGCAAGACCGAGTGATGGCTCATCGAGAAGCATCAACTTCGGGCGGGCCATCAGCGCCCTTCCTATAGCGAGCATCTGCTGCTCACCGCCGCTCATGTAGCCGGAAACCTGGTTTCTCCGGTCTTTGAGTTTCGGAAAGTAATCGAAGACCAGGTCGATATCTGGTTTCACATTGGCACGGTCTTTTCGGGTGTACGCGCCGGCGATCAGGTTTTCGGTAACGGTTAGATCCTTGAAGATTCGACGTCCTTCCATGATCTGCGAAATCCCCATTCGAACGATATGTTCGGCATCCTTGTTGTTGATTTTCTGTCCCATGAACTCTATCGAGCCGTCCGTAACTTCGCCTTCTTCCGACTTCAGTAATCCGGAGACCGCCTTCAGGGTAGTCGTCTTACCGGCGCCGTTGGCGCCGAGCAGAACAGTGATCTGCCCTTCTTTGGCTTCCATCGACATTCCCTTGAGCACAAGGATAACGTCATCGTATATGACTTCAACGTTGTTGATTTTTAACATAAGACGGCTCCGTATCGTTTATCGTTTGTTCGTTTTGTTTTGTGGTGGAGCAGGCAGGATTTTCCTGCCTGCTCCGGGTTGAATCAGTACTTCAGGAAACCGGTAAGCGGTTTGATCTTGCCGCCTTCGATGATGTACATCTTTGCGGAGATGTTCGGTTTTCTCATCTCAGCCTTGTAGGCGAAGTCGGCACTGAGGCCCATCATGTCGAACTTGTTGGTCTCAAGGATCTTCTTGATGTTCTCGCCGGTGA
>DYRX01000312.1 GCA_020718525.1 Victivallis vadensis | reverse complement strand
AATGATGCCCCCGCCGCACTGAAACAGGTTTGGGAATGGAAGGATTCCTGTTGCAAAACGGTTGAATATCTTTCGCCGAACGAGGCCATACGGGCCCTGCTCGAAAATGCCTGTCGCGTGGCGGAACCCAGAAATGAATACCAAAAAGGAACAGACAAAAAAATAGAATAGTATAACAACAAAAATTTAGCGTTCATCGCTGTATTGCTTCCTCAGAAAACTAGCACTTTTCAAGAGATGAGGCAGACAACGGAGAGCGCGCCCGCCTAGGCGCGTCTTCATTGTTCTGCATTTCATTCCGGGCTGTGCTAGGCCTTCTGAGGAGGTGCGAACTTGAAGTCCGCGCCCTTTTTTTCGGGTCTGCGGATTTCGCAAACTCAGGCAGACCCGAAGAAATGTCCACGGCATATCATGCAAAATATTTCGCCCATGAGCTCACTCGTCAGGGAGGCGTTGGCGTTGACCGCATCTCCCGCTCGCTTTTCGATGCCAGCGTTGACTTGAATCCCCACCAGATTGAAGCCGCGATATTCGCGTTGCGAAATCCGCTGGCGCAGGGAGTTATCCTTGCGGACGAAGTTGGTCTTGGAAAAACTATTGAGGCAGGCCTGGTGCTTTGCCAGTTGTGGGCGGAACGCAAACAGCGCTTATTGGTTATATGTCCGGCCTCGCTTCGAAAACAGTGGGCATTCGAACTCATGGAGAAGTTCAATCTCAATGCGCTTGTCCTGGATTCGAAATCGCTCCGCCAGGCACTGAAGGCTGGCAATCCGAATCCTTTCGAATCCGATGCTGTAATCATAGTTTCAATGCACTTTGCCAGCCAGCAGGCGGCGTTGATTGGGCAGGTTCCCTGGAATCTCGCAGTCATAGATGAAGCCCATAAACTTCGCAATGCCTATCGGGAAAGCAACCGCATCGGACAGTCCATCCGTCGTGCCCTGGGCGACTGCCGGAAAATCTTGCTCACCGCTACGCCCTTGCAAAACTCATTACTTGAACTTTACGGACTGGCAACGCTGATTGATGAACGCATCTTCGGGGATCCCGCCAGTTTCAGAAGCCGCTACGCCAGCGCTGGCAGTGATATTGACGAACTTCGGGAAAGACTGCGTCCATTCTGCGTCCGAACCTTGAGGAAAGATGTTCTGGAATATGTCCGCTTTACCGGTCGCAAGCTGATTACAAGGCCGTTCAAGCCTACCGAGACCGAGCATAAGCTCTACGAGGACATTTCAAGCTATTTGCAACGCCCGGACTGCTATGCACTGCCAAAAGGACAGAAACACCTGATCACAATGATTGTCCGCAAGGTTCTTGCTTCCAGTCCGCAGGCCGTAGCTGGAACTTTGGATATGATGCGCGAGCGGCTTGTCCGCCTTCGCGAGGAATGGCGGAAAAAGACGGGAATTGCCGATTTCCTGTTCCAGTATGAAAAACTTGACGACGATCTTCTCGACGAACTTCTGGAGGATGCCGAGGATGAAGCGGTGGAAAGCGGCATGGAAACATCTCCTGAGCAAGCTGAAAATTCAGATGCGCCAAAATTGGACATCGCCAGACTCGACGCCGAAATTGCAGAGCTGGAACGATATTCCCAGTGGGCGCGGAGCATAGGCATTGATACCAAGACGAGGTCATTGCTGAAGGCGCTGGAAATCGGTTTTGCGGAAATGGCAAAAAACGGCGCTCCGGCAAAATCAATAATCTTCACCGAATCCCGGCGGACACAGGAATTCATAAAGTCCTTCCTCGAAGCCAATGGATATGCCGGTAAAGTTGTCAGCTTCAACGGCACTAACAAGGACACCGAAACGGCCGCCATTTACAATCGCTGGGCGGAGGCAAACCGGGAAAACGGAAGGGCGACGGGATCTTTTGCGGTGGATGTCAGGACGGCAATCATCGAGGAGTTCCGGGATCGCGCCACAATCATGATAGGCACCGAAGCCGCCGCCGAAGGTCTCAATCTCCAATTCTGCTCGCTTGTCATCAATTTCGATCTGCCCTGGAATCCACAGCGCATTGAACAGCGCATCGGGCGATGCCACCGCTACGGACAGAAACATGATGTGGTGGTGATCAATTTCCTAAACGAACGCAACGAGGCCGATTGCCGCGTATACGAGCTTCTCACACAGAAATTCAAGCTTTTCGAAGGTGTCTTCGGAGTTTCCGACGAAGTGCTTGGCATCATTGAATCAGGAATTGATTTTGAACGGCGCATACTGGAGATATACCAAAGCTGTCGAAGCCCTGTAGAAATTGAAGCCGCCTTCAGGGCACTTCAATCCGACCTTGAAGATAAAATCGCATTCCGGATGGCGCAGACCCGGAAGATGCTGCTGGAACACTTCGATGCCGATGTCCACGAACGCCTCAAGGGCAGTCTAACTGGAACACAGGAACAGCTCGACCGCTTTTCAAGGATTTTCTGGACTCTCACAAAGTTCATACTTGAAGGATTTGCGAAGTTCGCGGATGCCGCGCTCCAGTTTGAGCTGACCCATCAGCCTTTGCCGGAAATCAAACTCGGCCAATATCATCTCATTACAAAAAAACAGAACGAGGTAATCGGAGAATTCCTTTACCGACTTGGACATCCCCTCGGCGAGTATGTGCTGGAGAAAGGCAAAACAATAGAAACCCCGATAGCAAATGTCCGCTTCGATATCTCCAATCATCCGACGAGGATTGTTCTGCTTGAGAAGCTCAAGGGACAATCCGGCTGGCTGACGCTTCGTCATCTCGCAATAGATTCCTGCGAACGGGAGGAATACCTCCTTTTTTCCGGGGTTTCCGATAAAGGACAGGATATTGACCAGGAAACGAGTGAGAAGTTCTTCCAGTGCCGGGCGGATCTCATTTCTGCGAATTTCGCAATTTCAGCTTCCTGCCGATTACGGCTTGACAGCGATGCCAAGCGTCATGTCGAGGCGATGCTGGCAAAGAGTCTTGAACTCAACAGCCGCAACTTCCAGGAAACCCGGGAACAGCTCGAAAAGTGGGCCGACGACCAGGTGAGGGAAGTGGAACGGGAACTCGAACAGACAAAGGAACAGATCAAGACCCTTGAACGGCAGTCAAGACAGGCGCCGACCGTCCAGGAACAGCATGAACTGCAGCAGAAGATTGCCGAAATGGAAAAGAAAAAACGACAGCAGAGACAAAGGATCTTCGCTGTCGAGGACGAGATCAAGGAGAAACGCGACCAGCTTATCTCCGCCCTGGAACGCCGTCTCGCCCAGCGCTCTTCAGTCGAGACGCTTTTCACTATCCGCTGGGAGCTCGTATGAAGACTTCAGCCTTTCACAACATGCAGTTCGGACTCGATGCGGTCGGCAAGGAAGGTCTTCAAGAGCGACTGATACGGGACATCACGCTTGTTCGCAAGGCGCTTCAAGTCATCCAGGAGCGGTTCCGGCAGACGGAGGGAAATCGTCTGCGTAGAGGGTTTCAGTTTTGGAAAAGAGGGTGTTTCGGCATTGCTCCAGTCCATGAAATCGGCAGAGTCGTGGGTCTGCCAGAAACGCCTTTCTTCTGCTTCGTCCTTGAAATTTGGAATTTTCTTCTTCATGATAGATACCTTTCCTGTTCTCGTATTGTCATTTCCCTTGCCGAAATCACACGGATCAAAGTGCCGCGCATTGTAAATGCCACAAAGATCAGACGATCCGCATCGGTCTTACCGAGTGCGAAATACCGCGGCTCGGTGATCGAGTGCTCTGAATCACGCTTGACTATCAGCGGGCGGTTGAAGAACACCTGTTCGCATTCTCCGCAGGTCACATCGTGCTTGTCCCAGTTCTTGGTGTCATTGCCCTCATCCCACTGGAATCCGGTGCTGTCGTTTAGCATGTCCCTTGGTTTTATCATGTCTAAGTATATTACTATAATATACGCTCGTCAATATCCCATAACAAAATAATTGGAGAATAAAATGCCATCATCAGACCAGTTGAAAAATAAATTCATCGAGAAGATAAAGGAACTTTTCCAGATAGACCGATCCGATTTGGATTTCGGAATTTACCGCATCCTGCGGCAGAAACATGCCGATATTCTGAACTACCTGGAGCAAAGGCTTCCGGAGAAGGTGAGACAGGAACTTTCAGCGCGCGAGCAGGCAGGCAAGGAAAGCATAAAGGCTGAGCTCGCAAAGGCGGAAGAGGCAGCAAGGGCACTTGGCGAAGATCCAGCAAATATTACAAAAGTTAAAGATCTCCGTGCAAAGTATGCCGCCAGTGGCACAAGCGTCAACGATGATGAATCCGAACTTTATTCGCATCTCCACACTTTCTTCAGCCGATACTATGACAAGGGCGACTTCCTTTCGCGTCCGCGCTACAAGGGAAATACTTATGCGATTCCCTACGACGGCGAGGAGGTAAAACTGCACTGGGCAAATGCCGACCAGTATTATATCAAGTCATCCGAGTATTTCAAGGATTACCGTTTCACACTCGCCAATGGCAAAACTGTTCTCTTCAAACTTGTCGAGGCCGGGACTGCCGTAAACAATACAAAGGACAAGGATCGCCGTTTCAAACTCGCCGTTGATCATGTAGTCAAGCGCATTGACGATGACGGCGAAGAAATCGAGGAGTCGTTTCCTCCTGTGGCAATCGA
>DYRX01000585.1 GCA_020718525.1 Victivallis vadensis | reverse complement strand
CGCGAATTTGACCAGAAAATACGCCGTCTCTTGTAATATGATAATCTGAATGGAACTAACGAAAGGATACCGATGAAAAGTACAACTATATTTCTGATTATGGCCCTGTTTTCCGTTGGTCTCCTTGCCCAGGATACGAAATCCCCTCTACCGTCTGCCGATGACATAAAGTCCGCCATGACAACCGTGAAGGATGTCTTCAAGGATGAATACAAGAACCTAAAGACGGCGGATGACCGCAAGGCACTTGCGAAAAAGCTCATCGAGCAGGCGGCGGATCCGGCAAACAATCCGGCCATGGCATACTCCCTGATCAGCGAATCTGCGAGAATCGCAGGTGATGCTGGGGACATCTCAACAGTATCAGATGCGTCAAAGCTATTTGCGGGAAAGTTCGAAGGTGATTCTCTTCCCATTCGCATAAAGATGTTCGAGTCAGCCGAAAAAGCATCATCCAAGCTGGGTACTGAATCCCTATCAGCCCTGGCTGAGGAATATCTAAAACTTGCAGACGAAGCGATTTCAGCCGACGACTTCTCCACAGTCACTGCACTCTGCGCAAATGCCGACCGTACAGCTAAAAAAGCCAAGAACACCGCACTCGTATCAAAAGCTGCCGACAAGAAGAAGGATGCGGCAGACGCACTTAACGGTTTGAAAAACGTCTCCGCCGCAATTGAAAAACTCAAGGCAAGTCCCGATGATCCCGGTGCGAATTTCGCAGTCGGGAAATATACCTGCTTCAGCAAGGGCGACTGGGATAGGGGATTGCCAATGCTCGCCAAAGGCTCCGACAAGGACTACAAGGAGACTGCGGAACTCGACCTTGCCGCCAAAGACACTGCTTCGACCATGCTTTCCGCAGACAAATGGTGGAATCTCGCCGACAAGGAAAAATCAAAAACCGCGAAATCCGCAATCATGTCCCACGCCGCCGAAAAATATCAGAAAATAATCGGCGAACTCGGAGGTATCGAGAAGACAAAGGCCGAAAAACGCATAGAAGCATTGGACAATCCGAATAAAGGCAAAG
>DYRX01000311.1 GCA_020718525.1 Victivallis vadensis | reverse complement strand
GATTCCTATGGTTGAAACCATAGGCTAGGTCCCTCCGCCACTCCGCGGCTAAAAAGGTGCCACTTTCATTTTCACATGTCAAATCGGGGAACGAATAGAAAATAAAGATTTTTACTCCCTGATTACAAAGAAGATACAATTATTTTCTGCAGATTGTTACGATGTCGCGGACTCAGATGTCTGAAGTTCGAAAAGATCTCAGGGCGAGACGTTGAAAGTCAAAGTCCCTGATTTGCACGCGATCTTCAGCGTTGAATCATCGTTCAGCTCGCCCGATACGATCATCCTCGACACTGGAGTCTCAATCTCTTTGACCATGACCCTCCTGAGCGGTCTGGCTCCATACACGGGATCGTAGCCTGCCTTTGCCAGATGCTTCTTCGCATCGTCTCCTACGACAACCTGGATATTTCTTGCAGAGAGCCTTTTTGCGAAATTCGCAATTTGGATGTCAACAATCTTGATCAGATCCTTTTCATCGAGCGGCTGGAAGATCAGGACTTCGTCTATCCTGTTTATGAATTCAGGTCTGAAGTGATGTCTCAGCTCCTGCATGAGAAGTCCCTTCAAGTCGTCCTTCTTGCCGCTCCTCTCCTGGAGGATTTGCGATCCTATGTTGGATGTCATTATTATTATTGTGTTCTTGAAATTGACGGTTCTCCCATGCGAATCTGTCACGCGGCCGTCGTCGAGAATCTGCAGGAATATGTTGAAGACGTCCTGATGGGCTTTTTCGATCTCGTCAAAAAGTATGACGGAATATGGTCTTCTTCGGATGGCTTCGGTTAGCTGGCCTCCTTCGTCGTAGCCTATGTATCCCGGAGGTGCGCCTATGAGCCTTGAGACGCTGTGCTTCTCCATATATTCGGACATGTCAATTCTGACCATCGCCCTTTCGTCGTCGAAGAGATCTGCGGCGAGAGCTCTAGCGAGCTCAGTCTTCCCGACGCCAGTCGGTCCGAGGAACATGAAGGACGCGATGGGGCGTGCAGGATCCTTGAGTCCGGCTCTTGCGCGCAGAACTGCATCGGCGACTGCGTCAACAGCTTCGTCCTGGGAGATGACCCGTTCGTGAAGCTTCTCGGGGAGAGATAGTATTTTTTCCTTTTCACCCTCGACAAGCTTGCTCACGGGGATATGAGTCCATCGGCTGATTATTTCCGCGACATCCTCTTCGGTAACCTCCTCCTTGAGCATTGAGGAGCCAGAGGAATTTTCGTTGAACTTCTTTTCGGCATCTCTTATCTGCTTTTCGAGCCTGGGAATTGTGCCATGGCGGAGCTCTGCGGCTCTTTCGAGGTTGTAGTCCCTTTCTGCCCTGTCCAGGGACTGCCTGGCAATTTCGAGCGACTCGCGGAGGGTTCTCATGTCGGAGATCGCCTTCTTCTCGTTGTCCCATTTCGCCCTCAGCTCATGGCTTTTCTCCTTGAGCTGGGCAAGATCCGACTCCAGCTCGCACAGACGTTTTTTCGAGTCGTCGTCCTTTTCCTTTTTGAGTCCGGCGATTTCAATCTCCATCTGCATGGACTTGCGCTCGACCTCGTCTATCTCAGCAGGACAGCTGTCAATCTCCGTCCTCAGCTTGGCTGCAGCCTCGTCAATCAGGTCAATTGCCTTGTCGGGCAGAAACCTGTCGCTTATGTATCTGTCGGACAATGTGGCGGCGGCGACTATTGCGCTGTCCTTTATTCGGACCCCATGATGGATTTCGTATCTCTCTCTCAGACCTCTCAAAATTGAAATAGTCTCATCAACCCCTGGCTGGTTTACCATGACGGTCTGAAAGCGCCTTTCGAGCGCGGCATCCTTTTCGATGTGCTTCCGGTATTCGTTGAGGGTTGTGGCGCCGATGCAATGCAGTTCGCCTCTCGCGAGCATCGGCTTGAGCAGGTTTCCTGCATCAATCGCGCCTTCCGCGGCTCCCGCGCCCACGACGGTGTGGAGCTCGTCAATGAAGAGTATGATTTCTCCACCGCTTTCGATGATTTCCTTGAGGACCGACTTGAGCCGCTCCTCGAACTCGCCGCGGAATTTCGCGCCCGCCAGAAGAGCTCCCATGTCGAGAGAGACGATGCGCCTGTTCTTGAGTCCCTCCGGAACATCGCCTCTGATTATCCTTAGGGCGAGCCCTTCAACGATCGCCGTCTTTCCAACTCCCGGCTCTCCGATGAGCACCGGATTGTTTTTTGTCCTTCTGGAAAGAATTTGAATGACTCTGCGGATTTCCTCGTCGCGTCCGATCACCGGATCAAGCTTGTCCTTTTTTGCCAGCTCGGTGAGATCTTTGCCGTACTTTTCGAGCGACTGGAACGTGTTTTCCGGATTTTCCGAGTTGACCTTCGAAGAGCCGCGGATTGATTTTATCGCATTTGACAGGGCATCTGCGCCGATTGAATTTTTTGCGGCGATCCTGGCGCATTCCTTGTCTGTCTGGATAAGGGACTCGAAAAGCTGTTCGACGCTTACGAAATCGTCTCCAAGCTTCTGGGCGCGCTTTTCAGCGTCAATGAGAACCGCGCTGAAGGCCCTCGACTGATAGAGTTCGCCCGCTCCAGGCCCGTCCACGGCGGGGAATGCGGAAAGAGATTTTGATATGTCAGATTCGAGTGTCTGAGCCTTGACGTTGAGCTTCTTGAGAAGTTCCGGCACTATTCCTTCCTTCGAAGAGACGAGGGCCAGAAAGAGATGAAGTGGCGTCAGCTCCTGGTGCTTCTTCTCGACCGCGATCGAATGAGCCTTCGACAAGGCTTCCCTCGACTTGACAGTAAATTTTTCAAAGTTCATTTCTAATCCTCCTTGATGTGTTTGCGTGTTTTCTGAGGACAGAGCACTTTTATTGCCATTGGAACACTATTCGTCGTAAATACATTAACTGCAATAGGATATATTGTCAATAGAGCCTCATGGGAATTAAAGCATGCGCCATATTTTCCCTATGTTTAGCGACATAATGGCGCATTCGTCAAGTCTGTTCATTTTTCTCTTTCAGGCTTGAATTTCGGGATGAAAATGGTAGATGTAGATGCGTTTGCGGTGTCGTCAGTTTATATTTTTAAAATCTAAAATCAATTGAGGAGAACTCCCATGGGAAGCGTTGGTCCGTTGGTTGGAGTGCTTGTTATCGCATTGCTGTTCTTTATGAGCATCCTTTTAGTCTATGCCAGCAGAATGAAGAAATGTCCATCCGACCGCATCATGGTCATATACGGAAAGACAGGTGGTAGCAGGGCGGCAAGGTGCGTCCATGGCGGCGCGGCGTTTGTCTGGCCGATCTGGCAGGACTACGGATACCTTTCCCTGAGGCCGATGGCGATTGACATTGACCTGCGCAACGCCTTGTGCAAGCAGAACATCCGTCTCAGCGTCCCATCTGTCTTCACGGTCGGCGTCAGCACTGATCCTACGATTATGAACAATGCCGCGGAAAGGCTTTTCGGACAGCATCCTGACGCGATACGCGACCTTGCAAGAGACATCATATTCGGCCAGCTCCGTCTTGTCATAGCTTCGATGACAATCGAGGCGATCAATGCGGACCGCGAGACCTTTCTCAGAAACGTCGAGGAAAACGTCACCCAGGAGCTGAACAAAGTCGGAATACAGCTTATCAACGTCAACATTACTGACATCATAGACGACAGCGGATACATCGAGGCGATAGGAAAGCGCGCGGCGTCAGGCGCAATCAACCAGGCGCGAATTGACGTTGCCGAGGAGGAGAAGAAGGGACGCATTGGCGAAGCCGAGGCGAAGAAGCTACAGCGTATTTCTGTTTCGAAAGCTGAAGCCGATGCGGTGTCCGGTGAGGCGAACGCGGAAAGAGACCGCAGAATCGCTGTAAAGCAGGCAGACGCTGAGGCGGCTATCGGAGAGGCTGACGCAAAGAAATTGCAGAGGATTTCTGTGTCCAAGGCTGAGGCGGACGCGCTCTCCGGAGAGGCAAACGCGGAACGCGACCGCAGAATAGCCGTCAAGCAGGCCGACTCGGAAGCTGTGAACGGTGAAAATATATCTGCAATAGAGATTGCGAAGTCCAATGCGCTCAGGTCCGAGCAGGAGGCGGAGGCTTTCAGAAAAGCGGAAGCTGCGAAGAGGATTGCCGAGGCGCAGATTGAAAAAGCCCACTACCTTGCCGAACAGGAAGCTCAGATCGCCAGAGCGAACATGGAAAGAGAAAAGCAAAACGCAGAGGTCATTGTTCCGGCAGAAGTAAAGAAGCGCGAAGTGGAGATAGAGGCGGAGGCTGAAGCCGAAAAACTCAGACGCGAAGCGAGGGGTATGGCGGATGCGATATTCGCAAAACTTGATGCCGAAGCCCGAGGCAATTTTGAAATACTCAAGGCGAAGGGCGAAGGCTTTATGGAAATCATCAAGGCCTGCGATGCAGACACGGATGCCGCCGCCAAAATGCTTCTCATAGAAAAGCTCGAGGAGATTGTCAAACTCCAGACCGATGCGATCAAGAACATCAAGATTGACAAGGTCACGGTCTGGGAAGGCGGAAACGGGCAGGGCGGAAAAACTTCGACCGCAAATTTTTTGAGCGGCATGCTCCAGAGTCTTCCTCCAATCCATGATGTCGCGACGATGGCTGGCATTGATCTTCCTGGCTACCTCGGCAAAGTGAAGGATTTCAACGTCGCCGACAAGG
>DYRX01000310.1 GCA_020718525.1 Victivallis vadensis | reverse complement strand
TGGAACGATCAGATCAGACCCGCAGAATTCACTGAGCTTGACAAGCACGCCCACAAGATGATAATTGTCTATGTCCTGGGCAAGTTCGAAGAGGAAAGGGGGAATGAGTCGCTGAACTGGACGGAATTGATCGAAGGCGGAATTTTCGAATTCCTCCAAAGGACGGTGCTGACAGACCTGAAGCCCCAGCTCTATCATAAGATACGGGCCGACAAAGCAAAATACCGCCAATTGAACGACTGGATATTCTCCCAGATGTCAGACTGCATGACTCCGTTTGGGGACGAGTTCAAATCCAGATTCGTCGCCTATTTCAGGGATGAGACAAAAAATGTGAACACCAGAATACTCTCCGCCGCCCATTTTCTCGCTACGAAATGGGAATTCAACATCATCGAGCGGAACAATCCTGACGGCTTTGAAATCCCCGAAATCAAGGCGTCAATAGACAAGATACAGGAAAAATTCTACGATCTCAATGGCATTAAACAGCTTGCACTATATTCAGGAATGAGGAATTTCGTCGAAATATGCGGGCAGTTGCGCTTCCAACAGCGCTGGAGTCACATATACAGATATCCAAAGACATCCGTTTTAGGGCACACTTTCCTGGTCGCCCTTTTCTCATACCTCATGTCGCTAAGACTTGATGCCTGCGAAAAGAGAAAGTACAACAACTTTTTCGGGGGTCTCTTCCACGATCTTCCAGAAGTCCTGACCAGGGACATCATAACCCCGGTGAAAATGTCAGTGGAAGGACTTTCCGAGATAATCAAGGAATACGAGAAGGAGGAAATGGAAAAACGCATATTCAAAATGCTTCCTGCACATTGGCACGAGGAAATGCGTCTTTTCACTGAAAACGAGTTCAAGAGCATTGTCCTCATACGTGGCAGGAGAACCGAAGTCTGCTCCGATGCCATAGGAAATAAATACAACAAGGACAAATATTCTCCGATTGACGGGGAAATAATCAGATTCTGCGATCACGCCTGCGCATTTATCGAGGCGTACATGTCCCTCGAATATGGAATCAAAAACAAGAGTCTGAAAAAAGCGGTCAGAATGATAAAGAAGAAGTATTCCGGAGTCAAGCTCGCGGGAATGGATGCCGACAAATTCTTTTCCCAATTCAAATGAGACGAATCTCTGCGGATTTAAAATTTTCTGCCGAGCAGAAATATCCTGGACTTTCGTGCAGTCGGCATGATTTTCGAGGAGAGGATAAGATGAAAAGAATAAAAATACATATCAGCATGGCTGTGCCTGCTTTTGTATTGCAAATCTTTGTTGTCCTGCTTGCAGTCCAGCAGGGAATTCTTGCGGATGATAAATCCGCGATTCAAGGGATTCCGACATTTAGCGCAGGCACAATGTCGGACTTCCGTCTGTCAGGCAATGGAACGATGGCGGAGTATTCGTCCAGCATCGTGGAAGGGCAGTCGTTTGAATGGGGGATTCGTGTGCGGGT
Organism: Victivallis vadensis; assembly: GCA_020718525.1. GTDB lineage: Bacteria > Verrucomicrobiota > Lentisphaeria > Victivallales > GWF2-50-93 > DYRX01. Next base: position 3,191 of record DYRX01000310.1, on the reverse strand, counting down.
TCCCAAACGGACCGACAATTCATGGGATGCGCAGATACTCACCCCGCCTAGCTCCGTTCCGTTAAAAAAAGGAGAGCAGATTTTGGCGATCTTCAATGTCCGTTGCATTGATGCTCCATCTGGTTCCGGAGTTTTCAGCGCCCATATACAGGGAAGCGGAGCTCCCTGGACCGGCATTGCCTCTACGGATGTGCTCGTCGGAAAAAAATGGAAGCGGATCTACATTCATGGTCAGGCGCATCAGGACTTTGACAAAGGCAAGTTCGAGCTCACGCTTCATCTTGGCGCGCAGGCACAGACTCTTGAGGTTGGAGGATTTGAGATGATAAATCTTGGCAGGAATGTGGATCTCGGCAAACTGCCATTTTCCAAGATAAGATATCCCGGTGATGAACCGGATGCCGCTTGGCGAAAGGCGGCGGCTGAGAGGATTGAAAAAGATCGGAAGGCAGATTTAACCGTCACAGTGCTTGATCGAGATGGCCGTCCGGTGGAGGATGCCAAGTTGCGTATCCAGATGCAGAAGCATGCCTACGGTTTTGGCACATTTCTGGAATACGAAGTCATGAACGGTCCTGGAGATGACAGTAAGAAGCTACGCGAGTGGACCTTGAAACTCTTCAATCGCTGTACCACACCGATATACTGGGCAGACTGGGGCTGGGCCAATCCGGATGTCCGCAAGAAATACTTGGAATCCGCCAAATGGGCATTTGACAATGAGCTGTCAAGCAGAGGCCACTGCATAATTTACCCAGGCTGGGAATTCCTGCCTGCCGCCATCAGAGGTCTTGAAAATAATCCGACTGCACTGCGTAAGCGTCTGCTGGAGCATATAGTCGAAGTATGCGAGGCTACTCGGAACTTTAAATTCACTGAGTATGATGTGACCAACGAACTGCGACATCTGAAGGAAATTCACGGACTCCTCGGTCGAGATGCTGTAGTGGAGTGGTTCAAAGTCGCTCGTCAGCATGCGCCAGACTCACGGATGGCCATCAATGAAAATACCATTCTGACTCGCGGCGGTTTCACAGAGTCTGAACAGGACAACTATGCTGAATGGATTCAATATCTGGATGAGCATGGGCAGGGACCAGACATTATCGGGATGCAGGGGCACTTCAGCGGGGAAGCGCTCACAGATCCGGAAACCGTCCTGCGCATACTCAGCCGTTTTGCCAAGTTTGACAAAGCGATCCAGATCACAGAGTTTGATATTGCCACACGGGATGAAGAAGGCCAGGCTCGCTATACCCGAGATTTTCTCACGGCAGTTTTCAGCCATCCTGCCACCAACGCGTTCACCATGTGGGGATTTTGGGAGGGCAAGATGTGGCAGCCGGCCGCCGCCATGATCCGAAAAGACTGGTCACTAAAGCCGAACGGACAGGCATGGATGGATCTGGTTCTCAATGAGTGGTGGACCGACCTTGCCGTCAGCACCGGACCGGATGGTTCTTGCACACAGCGGGGATTTTTAGGCGACTACAAAATCTCCATCTCCTTTGCCGGCAAGGAAAAATCCATCCTTGTCAAGCTGGCAAAGCCCGGAAGCAAGGCGGTCATTGTACTGGATTGACACGGAATATGGTCAGTTTTTCACTTTAAAAATTGAGATCTCGCGCCTGGTGGCAGTTCCGGAGCCTCGATTCCAGCTCTTGGAAGTGTGCCGTCAAGCTCCTGCCGCCAATGGGCGACATCTCCCGACGGTCCGTAGCAGTATATCATCTTCGCCGTCGTTTTTCCGATGTTGCTGATCTGATGAAAGACGCCCGAAGGGATGTAGACTGCTTGTCCTGAGCGCATCTCAGTCCTTTCGTTCCCGAGGCAGAATTCAGCCTCGCCTTCGAGAAGGAAATATACCTCCTCCTGCTCCTGGGAATGCCATGGCACCTGTCCGCCGTCCGCTTCCAGCGTCACGAATCCCATTGCGAAATTCGCGGCTTGAATGGGGGATTTCCCTCCGACCAGATTCTGAGTTCTTCTTCTGGCTGGATAGCGGCGGCCTTCGATTTTTTCCAGATCGGCAATTGTCATCTCAACTCCTTGTTTATGTTAATCTTATGTCATTATTTCTGAAAGATCTGCGATTTTGGAAGGTGGATGATGATGAAGCTCGACTCCTCGAGGGCGGCATATGCGTGTTCGAGCATGGTGTCGAAGCGGACTGCGTCGCCTGGAAGGAGTTCATGCTCTTCTCCCTGAAGAGAGACGAGAAGTTTTCCGGAGAGCATCCAGCATATTTCAAAATCGTCCCTATCGAGATTGAAATCTATTTCTTTGATGATAATAGTTTGGCATATAATTATTGTCAGAGAATATATCATTCAAGCTAGTTTTCAAGCAAAATGGAGGCGATTGATGAAAAATAATCATACGGACGTGGAAAATTTTGCTGGACTTCTGTCTGAGACCGGTGTTCTGCCGATCCTTTCAGTGAATGGAGTCAAGGAGGCGGTCCTGGCCGCTTCGGCATTCCAGGACGCTGGTTTCCGGGCGATAGAAATAACCTTCAGGACAACTGCGGCGGCGGAGGCGATAATGGAGCTGTCGAGATCCTTTCCAGATCTAGTTGTTGGGGCAGGAACGGTCTTGGACAGATCAACTCTCGAAATTGCGTTCTCCTCTGGCGCCAGCTTTGCCGTCGCGCCCGGATGCAATCCAAAAATGCTGGAGACTGCAAAGGAAATGGGAGTTCTCTTCATTCCTGGCGTCTGCACGGCGACTGACATAGAAACTGCATTTTCACATGGAGCAAGGCTTCTTAAATTTTTCCCCGCCGAGGCCTGCGGAGGGTCGAAGATGCTGAAAGCATTGCTTTCGCCATATGGACATCTGGGGATACGCTTTCTTGCGACCGGAGGAATCAATTCGAAAAACATGCGCGAGTATCTCGACATCAAGGCGGTCGTTGGCATTGGCGGCTCCTGGATGCTTGACAAGGATGAGCTTGCCCTATGCGACGCAGATGGAATCCGTCGCAGGATAATGGAAACAAGCAGGGATGCATGAATTTATCTTGAAACCATGGTGAATTCGCCGATGGTTTAATTTAACTTGATCGTATAGGAAATTGTATTTTTTATAATTTTCGTTATCGTAGTCGCTATCGCTATCAGCGGAGCGGCAATCTATAAATTTAGTTGAATACGAACCCAGTATGCCGGTCTCTCCGAGAATGACTCGGA
>DYRX01000584.1 GCA_020718525.1 Victivallis vadensis | reverse complement strand
TGGCAAGTACCCATTTCTTCAGACACTTTTGTTCAATCCGTCGACCTTGAGGTGACGAGCTGATAGAATTGTCCGGGGCTCATTTTTAGAGCCGAATGGATGCGTTTATTATTGTAATAATATATCTGACGGTAAACGACTTCGGCTAGCTGGCCATCGTTTTCTAAACTGTTAAAATTACCTAGTTCGAATTTGAATTGGGAATAGAACGATTCCTGATACGGATTCTGCCAGGGGCTGCCTTTCTTGCTCATTGAGACTTTGACGCCGAGCTTCTCCAGGAAATCGGCATGCTCATACGACTGATATTCCGAACCCTGGTCCGAATGGAAATAATCCGGCAGACAGCTTCTTTTCTTCATGGCATCCAGCACTGCCGATTTGACCAGGTGGCGATTATGTCGCCGCGAGAGGGCGAAGCCCACAATCTCCCTGGTGTAGGCATCAATGACCGTAGCCAAGTAAATGAAGGCGTCACGGAATCGGAATTCGGAGTGTCCTCTTCTTATTCATCTTGAGCTCGATGGCGACTCGCTTGTGGCCGTAGCAGGGATTAGAACCGAGCACTTCCATTATCTGCTCCTTGGCTACTTCGTCCCTGGGAGCTAGTTTCGACTTGTAGTAGAGGGTGGCTCGGCAAATGCCGAGCTTCCTGGCCAGGGCAGCCTTATTCAGTTTTTCCGACATAGTCCTAGCTCTTTCGATTTTTTTTCCGCGCTCCATGTCGAGCGTCAGGCCGCCGATTATTTGCTTCAATTCGGCATTTTCTTTTTTCAGCTTAGCTAGCTCGAGGATGCTCGATTCGCCTTCGGCTTTCGAGCCGATCAAATGGTAGATGGTGTTGCGGCTTAGACCAAACTCTGTCGCTGCCTGCGGCACCGACAAACCTTCATTTCTAATGCGGTCGACAATCTTCCGCTTGATTTCTTCGCTTATTCTTTTTGACATATGGCTTAGTGGTTAATATTTATATTATACCACCAGCCGCCAACCTCATCTAACTGAACTTATGTGTCTAGTATACAGGGTACCTGCCA
>DYRX01000044.1 GCA_020718525.1 Victivallis vadensis | reverse complement strand
TAGTTTCCGAATGCGGCAAGGACTGATTTGCGCAAATCGTCAAACGTCTTGAAATGCACGGATGGAAAAAAGCTGAATCGGAAAATGGATCGGCTGTCTGGAAAATGTCGTAAAACATTTCCCACAGGAATCAGCGACTGATTCATGATACGTCCTTCACAAGTTTTTCAGATTCAGGAATGCGGATCTCTCCCGAAAGGAGCTTAGGCAATAGGGAGTCGCGCAACTTGGTTAGCGTTGCGATATCACGCATGTTTGCTGTTAGCCTGGAATAAGTTAGGGCTCCGTCAAATGAACAAATTTGAAGAATCTCTGTTCGAATATTTGATGGAGCCGGAGGGCGATCCGATCGAAATAAATAGGAGTTGCAGGCGCCGGGGGCTTGGTTCCAATTGCGCCATGCATCCTTGTCAGATCCGACTGGATATTAACTACTGGGCTGGCTTCACATATATTTCTGCAAGAATTGGGAATTCATACCAGTCTGAGAAGGATTTGCCACCGCTTTGACTCCATACAGAAAAGCGGTTGAACGCCCTGTTAATCCTGTTTTTCTCGTAGGGATAGTTCCAGGAATTTGGAAGATCCAGTGCCCATGGCAGAACAGATTTGCTCACATAATATCTTCCTGTCGAGGGGTTAGAATCGTCGTCGCCTGTCCCGAAAAGTGAATCGTCCGCAAGATCCGTGGGAGCTTTTCCAGGCACATGCACCTCATATCCCCTGTCTTGATTGACGATGAGAAAATGGTTGAAGGATGCCGGACCGGAGCTGGATGCGCTTTGGGGATTTTTAAGGGTCACTGATATTTTTATGGACACAGGCTCGACGTATGGCGCAGACAGATCTGTATTGATATGATGGCCAGGAGGACGGCTTATCAGATCAAATACGTTGTCGCAGACAGGAATGACAGCCTTCGATTGAGCCGCCTCAGTTCCATTCTGATTCAACGTGATGTAGCCATGTGAAAGCCTCTGCCCGGCAACCGTCTTGACATCCGAAGGCAAGAAAGGCGTGGAAAATGCGAATCCGTTGCTTCTCTCGGCGCCGACAGCGACGATTATGAACTCAGCCTCGAAATCGAGCATCTGCGCCTTGGTATTTGTCGAGTAGCTGAAGGAATATCTCAAGACGAGATCATTGAAGTCATAGTCGCCGAGAAGCGGCCACATGTCTTCGTATGCCATCGTAGCATATTCACCCTCTGCAGGATAGTAATTCTTGAAAGCGCGCAAAGGGTCATCGGGATAGTCGTCGAAAAGATCGCTGACACCGTCCCCGTCCTTGTCTTTTGGGGTGTCAATTTCGGCGACGTTTGTGTTTTCGACCGCTTCCGGAGGATTTGCGCTTATGTAGAAGACGGCGTCGTTGAAATCGTTGTCGCATGCGTGGTACTCGCGGCTCAAATCCTCGAAACCGAGCAGGGTTTTATTGCTGTCTTCGTCCCAAAGAAGAATCACATGCTGTCTGAGAGATTCGTCCGTTTCAGGATTAAAGGCGCTGTTCGAAAAATAGGCAGTGTTTTGGGCGAGAGAGTTCTTGTTCGCAAGCCATCCGTTGGGGATCAAAAAATAACCTATGACGGTGTCAGCAGGGAATCTGCCAATATATACCTTGTCGCCGGAATAGAGACCTCCGCCGCTTCCGTTGAAAGACGCATTTGGAAAGACGACCGTGAATTTTTCAATGCCAGCCTTGCTTTGTGGCGGGCTGTTTCTGTTGTATGTGTAAAATCCAAGAAAATTTTTATAGTTGGCACCTTCATGGACGAAAGTGACCCAGACATCCGCTTCCTCTATCAATATTGTATTCAGCTCAAGCTTGCTGTCAAGATAGTCCGGATGATAAAGCGGAACTGGGCGGTATTCAGGGAGGGACGCATTGATTTTTGCTAGAAAATCCGCACTCAGACTGTCTCTGGGAACAATCCGCGAATCAGGGACGCCCTGGCTGTTGTAGTTGTCCGGGAAATAATACTTTCCATAAGTTGCCGCCGATTTCAAGGAAGCCCCGCTTTCTGCTCCCCCCATCAAGGTGTCTGCAAGATAGTCGCCGCTTCCAATAAGTGGCGCGGGACTAAGCTTTCCGCTCGCAATCTCGTACCACAAATTTCCAGAAAGTCCCACATAGTTCAATGCCAGAAAAAGCTTTTTCAATTGGGATGGAACTTGAATTTCGAGGGGCAGGACGCCATTTTGATCTGTCTGGAAGGATGCAATCAAAGTTCCACCCGCCTCGGGATTTTCATTGAATACATCAACCCTCATCTTCGCGAGAACGTTGCCATTGGCATCCGCAATTATTGGAGAAGCTGAAACGTTTTGCTGGAGAGCGTATATGAAATCTTGTGGCACCACATACTGCCCCGGCTCTGATGGATCAGCGCTTCCAAACGGAATGGACGCTCTGCCCAGCCCATTGTCGAGCACCAGGTCGTGCAAATCGCTGTCTTCCCAGCCGCTCGGCCATTTTGAAGGGAGTTTAAGCAGAATCTGGGAGAGACCGTAATTAGGACTTGCAACATCGCAGTCCATTGCGCTTGGCTTTTTATTAAAATCCTGGTAGATCATGGAAGCGTCTAAAACTTTGCATTTTGTCTTATGGACTTTGCCATTGCGGACATGTTCAAGCCAGACACTAGGCTTGTGACTGCCAAAAAAAGTCCCCTTCACTAAAATTTCCGAAGCTGGCTGAGAAAAGGAAATACGGGCAGTTCCGCTTGAATTGTATATCCCTTCGATCTGAGGCGGGACCGTCTGGACGGAATAATTTACTGAAAAAGGGCTGTCAGCCTTGTTTTCAGATTTTGTTTTCAACAGGAGATATGATGTAAATGGGACAAAAATGTTAGATTCAAGAATGTCCGCGCTCGGCGAGTTTGCCTGGAATTTTTTTTTTTCGTAGAGGGAAATCTTCTTGTCCCATAAGATGTACGATGCGGATCCTGATTTGCCGAGTATCCCTTTAAGCGGGCATTTGATGTCGCTCTTGGTGCCTCCTTTCAAATTGTTGTAGTAGGCGAAAGGAGATATTTTCGAGCTGAATTGCTCTCCGCCAAATCCCACTAGATCGGCTGGCGACACCTGAATGTATGAGCCCATTGAAACCTTGTAGGACGGGTTTTGCGGATAGGCTGGAACTGAAAGAAAGAGAAACGCTCCGACTAGCGCCGACGAGAGAGATATTTTGACTTTCATGGCACAGCCCTTTCTCCTTATTTGGCTTTTGAAAAAACTTGCGCGCCCCCGGCTGACAGGAATATAATGCAAAGCAAATTAATTTCAATTTGAAAAAAATAGATTCTAGTATAAAATCATAGCCTTCATCAGGAATTATCGGCAGACAATTTACATTCCAACAAAAGTGAGAATAAAAGGAGGAGAAAATGAGGAAAATCGGCAATTTTGCGCTACTGGCTGGCATTGCGTTTGCATTCTCTATGCAAGGACTTCTCAATGCTGACGCCGCCAGACCGCACGGAATCTTTTTTGCGGCAAGAATCGCGGCGAAAAGACTGAAGAAGATGAAGGAGCAGGACAATTTCAGCGGAGCCGACCAGGACAAGAACGGCAAGCTGAGCAAGGACGAGATTGAAAAGCATCAGGAAAAAGACGGCAAGTTCATTGACGACGAGACTTTCAAAAAAATTGACAAGAACGGCGACGGGGAGCTCAGTCATGCCGAGTGTGATGAATTCCACAAAGAACTCGAAAAAGCGCATTCCGACGGCGAAAAGGAAAAATAAGACTTCAGATCAAGAGACTTTCTTGCCACGGAGATGAGCTTGCCTCTTGGTATGTTACTAGGAAAGTATGAATTAATACGCAAACACAATAGAAATAATGAGGATACGATGGAGAAAGAATGGAGGAGCGTCGCAAAGGCAATTTCCTGGAGATGTGTCGGGACCATTGACACCATGCTCATTTCCTGGCTTATAACAGGTCGTCTTTCTCTTGCCCTGTCCATCGGTGTCGTAGAGCTTTTCACCAAAATGATTCTTTACTACCTCCACGAACGAGCTTGGAACAAGCTGTCTTTGGGAAGAGTCAAAGCTCCCACTGAAGTAGGTCTTCCGTAAATTCAGACATCTGAATCCGTGGCAGAATGGAAACAGGCTGAAGAGGCTTTTAAGCGTAAATGAGTTATGTGCGCTCTATTTTATCTGCATAGTGGGAGGTGGCATTGGCAGATTGCTTGGAAGCTCCATTCCTTCTGGCGGCATTGGAGGCGGGGGATTTGACCCCTTCGCCTCGTCCTTGCTTGCAGGCTTTTTGAACAGTTCCTCCGCCTTCGAGCTCATCGCCTTCAAGCTGGCATCGGCAATCAAATATGTCCATGCACCGAATTTGTCCTGCTCCGACTTTGACTCCTCTTCCGCCTTTTTCAGTTCCTCGTTCAGATCCCGGAGCTTCTTTTCCCGCGCCTCCTTCGCCTTTGCATCCTCGTCTTTTGGCGCTTCCTGGAGCGAAGCGAGCTCAGGCAGATTCGGTTTCTCGTATGAGACGGAAATCTTGACGTATTTCATATTCTCGCTCGGCTTCCCGATCTTCAGCTCGTATTTTTTGCCGCTGAATGTTTCCGCCCTGAAAATTCCCGGAGAGTCGAGTCCAGTGTCAGCCGGCTTGAGAGAGGGATCGGCGGGCGAAGAAAATCTTATCGAGTAGAGGGCGTTTCCTATGGAGCTCATCTTATCCTTGTCAATCTCATGACCTTCAGGCGGATCTGTCTGCGGCTTGAGCTGATCCTCCTTCTTTTCTCTGGAGACAGTCCATCTTATCTGTCCGCCCTCTTCGTAGCTCGCTTTTTTGAAATCCTTTGCGGAGATGAAATCTCTGTCCGCCCAGTCCTTCGAGGGCCACGCAATTTCCGAGAAGGTCTTGTCAACGACATGAGCCAGATCTTTGCCGTCCTCCCTGAAATATCTGCCGTCCGCAAATTCCATGTCATATCCTTCTTCGGAATTGGATTTTTTCTTGTGCTCCTTTCCAATGATGAAGGAAGAAAGCTTTTTGCCGTCCGACGTAAAAATGGCGAGACTTGTCGCCTCTTCGCCGTCTTTTGCCGATGGATCGAGTCCGAGTCTTGAGAGTCCGGATTTTCCGGCGTCCACATTCTGGACGTTTTTAATTTCTGCAATCTCCGAGATGAAGTCGCGGATCTTCGCGAAATCCGCAGGATAATCGTAGAGAGACTCCAGTGTCCATTTGTCGTTTTTCTTGACAAGAACAAGCTTGGAGCCTTTTCTGTCAATTTCTATTTTTGATATGTCGTTGACGGGCAGAGACTTAAAAATTTCATTTCCAATTTTTGTCTCTCCCGCCGCCAGATCCTTCTCCTCCTTGCGGCCCATGACGAGCACCAAGGCAAGAAGGACTGCCGCGACTACGAAAATTCCTGCAAAATGAGATATCTTCATTATTTCCTCCTGCTTTTCATTTTTTCGCGGGCAAATACTAAAAGACCGACCAGCACGACGATTGCCGGGAATAGGGCGATGTTCGCAATTTCATATCTGAGCATTGTGCTTTCTATGTCCTTGCGAAACTCTTTTCTCATGTCCTTGAGCTGGCGGTTCATTTCAGCGATCTTCTTCTTGAATTTCTCGACCTCTTCCTTCTGCTCCGGCGAGAGTATGAACTTCTGGGACGAGCTTTTCGATTTCTGAAGCTCGTTGAGTTTCCTCTGAGCCGCCTCCTTCTCCTCCTCCATTTCGAGTATCTTCTTCTGATACTTCTGCTGTGCCTCGTTCTGCATCTCCTCGAGCTTTTTGAAAGGCCTTTCCTTCACCTTCTTCGTCCGGATGCTTATCAAGTCGCTGTCACCGGAAAGCTGTTCGCAGATATTCTGGAGCATGTTCAGATTGTCGTTGTACGGCTGTATGATTGTCTGCCCGAGGAACTTCTGCTTGGCGACGCAGAATTCATCGGCGAGCATGTCAACGTCCGAGAGAAGCGCGACAAAGGAATTTTTAACAGACTCCTTGAGATGCGCGGGATCTGGTTCGGCGGACGGCTTCTTCTCTTCCTTTGCATTTTCTCCATCCTTCTTTTCCTCGGCAGGCTTGCCGTCGGGGAAGGCGCTTTTAAATTTTCCGCTCAATTTCACGATGAGGTCTTTTGCCTTGTCATCGCTGGTGAAATCCTTCATGATCGAGGCGGAATCCGCCTGCGCCAGGAAGGCGTTGATCATCTGGGACTTGTCCGAAGACGCCAGAAGGACTGACTTCTCTATTCCCTCCTTGAGATCAAGTTTGAACGCTCCGCAATATATCATGTTGAGATGGGATATCCCGGAAAGCGCCGTATCGCCGGACTTGTTTTCTATATTTGAGAAATCCAGGACGGCGGGATAGGAGTCCGCGTCGGGGTTGTTGAAGTTTCTTGCCGCGTGATCAATGTCAACAGTGACTTTGTCCTTGGCAAAATCCACGCCCCAGGCGCTGAAGAGGTCCGGCAGAGACGAAGAGCCCGGCATTGTCTGCTGTCCCATCATCGCCTGCATTGAATTGCGCTGTTCTGTAACGCAGAGAGGATCAACCGCGACCACCAGCTTTCCGCCGGACATCAGATACTGGTCAATGGCATAGAGGGTCTTTTTGGGCAAATCCTGCGGATGCAGCACCATGAGGACTTTTATGTCGTCAGGAATTTTGTCGCAGTCCTTATCAATTGCTCTCACGTCGAAATTGCGTTTGAGCTCCTGAACGAGTATCCAAGGAGGCTTGGGTGCCTGGTTCCTCATGAAAGGAGTCATGTTGCCTCCCATGATCGGAAGCGCGCTGAGAATTCCGAGCGCCGGCATTTTCGCCTGGGATGCCTCGTATATCGCCCTGCTGAGATCGTATTCGAGAGTGTTCTCCTTCATTGGATTGATCGTCGGTATGCTCACTGTCTTGTCAAGGCAGTTCACCGCGAGTCCCAGGTAGAACTTCTGTCCGTTTGGCAGCATCTCCCCTGAAATTCCATCCATGTTCGCGGAATCTTCCGAATCGGAATCTGGCACCGGGTCAAACTTTTCCAGTTTGACTTTTCCCTTTCCGGCCTGGACGTATTCTCCGAGAATCTCTTCCACTCTGTTTGCGAATCCGCGCAAGGTCACCGGCATCTGGTTGTCCTTTCGACTGCAGTAGAAGCGCAAGGTCACGGGCGTGTCGAGCTTCGAAAGTATCTTCTTTGTTCCATCGGAAAGGGTATAGAGGCTGTCCTCCGTGAGATCGAGCCTCAGTCTGACACTTTTATGGATGATGATGTTTGCCAGTATGGCGATGGCGAGAACGAGTACTATCCCCAGAGACGAGAGCAGATATTTTTTTATGAACGAAAATAGCATATTCATTGTTTTCTTCCTTTCAGGCGCCAGCCTAGATTGCCGTTCTTTTACTTTCTATTGCGACTCCTGTCGCGACTAGAAACACCACGATCAGAGAGGCAAAATAAAGGACGTCTCTCAGATCGAGCAGTCCGCGCTTGAGATTGTTGAAGCGTTCGACGACTCCTGACGCGCCCATCACGTCAACAACTCCCACCGGCACCCATCCTGACTCAGTGAAAAAATCAGTTATTGCGGGAAATCCGACGAGCATGAGAAGGAGGCAGAGGACAAGTGAAAAGATGAAGCTCACTATTTGATTTCTTGTCAGGGCGGACGTGAAGGAGCCCAATGCCAGGAAGGCGCCAGCGAGCAGTATGCTTGCGGAGTAGCCAGCAACGATGAGCCCGACATCCGGATTTCCAAAGGTGCAGACTGTGTAAACGGTTGGAAACGTAAGTGCGAGCGCCACAATGATCACGATCCATGCGGCGAGGAATTTTCCAAGCACGGCTTCGGCGACGGAAATTGGCATTGTGAAGAGCAGTTCCACTGTTCCGGCTTTGTACTCTTCCGACCATAGCCGCATCGCGATCGCCGGGATCAGCAGAAGATAGAGCCAGGGATGGAATGCAAAGAAGCTGTATGAGAGCGTCGCCTCGTTGTTCATGAAAAGCTTTCCAAACCACTTGTTGAATGTGAAAAAGCCGCTCAGCATCAGGAAAATGACGATGAACACATATGCCAGCGGACTTGTGAAGTAGCCGGAAAGCTCCCTCTTCATTACGGTTATAATTTTCGATGCTCTGATCTTCATGCGCAAAGCCCCTCCTGATCCTTGATAGTTATTTGCCTGAAAACTTCGTCCAGCCTTCCGCCGTCAAGGCATATCTCGTGTATTTTTATGCCTTTGGACGTGAGAAGGGAGACAATTTCGGAAACATGCAGTCCGCTTCCGGAGGACGGCACTATGCGGATTTTGATCTCGTCCGCCGCTGGGTTCCCACCGATGCAGACCGTTTTCAGCACCTTTCCTGTTCCTGAAAGGATTTCTCGGAGCGCGTCGAGAGAAATTCCTGAGACGGCGGCAAGTATTGTGTTCGCATTTTCAGACATGCCTTTCAGGCTTGCTGGAGTTCCGTTCGCCACAAGCGATCCTTTTGCTATCACGATTGCCCTGGTACAGCACGCCTCGACTTCCTCGAGAATGTGTGTCGAAATTATGATCGCCTTGTCTTTCGCCATCTTGTTGATCAGATTTCTCACCTCGAATTTCTGGTTCGGATCCAGCCCGTCTGTCGGTTCGTCCAAGATGAGCACCGGGGGATCATGCAATATTGCCTGGGCCAGGACGGTACGTCTCGTGTAGCCCTTCGAGAGAGTGTCAATGCTCTGATGGAAAACTGAATCGAGATGGCAGATTTCAATGACGCGGTCAATCGCCTCGGTGGCGACGCGCCCCTTGAGCCCCCTTATTGCGGCGGCAAAGCGCAGGAAGCCTGAAACATCCATGTCCCTGTAGAGTGGAGCATTCTCCGGAAGATAGCCAATCAGGCTTTTTGCCGACTCGGCATCCTTCGCTATGTCGTGCCCGCCGACGCGAACAGTCCCTGAACTGGGCTCTATGTAGCCGGTTATTATTCTCATCGTAGTCGTCTTGCCCGCGCCGTTCGGACCGAGAAAGCCAAGCACCTCACCTTTATCAACATCGAAGGACACATTGTTGACGGCGGTGAAGGCGCCAAATTTCCTGACAAGTTTTTTTACCTCTATCATCTTTATGCTCTCCAATTGTTGCGAAATCTGCGAGTTTTGACAAATAAAAAATATGATTGTTCCGTCCTGACATAGAAAAATCAAAAAAATGACGCGATCAAAGTCAGTGGAAAAAAAAGTCCCGCAGAATTCTGCGGGATTTTTTAATTAGAATTTGTCGCGGACGGCTAAGAGAATCAGACCTTTTTGTCGTCGCTGACAGCGCTTTTTTCTGAAGCATTGGCGCTTTTCGCTTTATTTACGGCGCCTTTAGGACGTCCAAGCGATCTCAGCGCAGGCTTTCCGTCAGGAGCGGATTTGCCGTCGAGCATTTTTTTGACTTCGCGTTTTCCGAGCCCGCGAAGCTGGACGATTTTCGCCTTCATCGAGGATCTTGGCGACGTCCTTCCGTTTTCCCACATGTATACTGAATTCTGGTTGGTGCCCAGCACAATGGCAAAAGCAGATCTGCTCAGTCCGAGCTTTTTGCGGAGTCGCGCGATTGAACCCGCAGAGAGCCTGGAATTCGATGCAGAGTCTTCGTTCGCTTCCATGAGAACGCTCTCTCCACCAAAATTTTTACGCAGGGACAGAAGCTCCTTTTCGATTTCTTCCAGAAGCTTAGCATGCGACGACACAACTTTTTTCAGGGAAAGAACCTTGTCTCTGAGCTGACCAACGATGGAATTGGACTCTCTTCTTGCGATTCTCCCAATCTCCGACTTCAATAGCGCACCCATGTTCGCCATTTTTTCTTCTCCCAATAAATTGTTGAAACAATTGGACTCGACGAATAACAGATGTGTCAATTGCAGACAGGCTTCGATAAGAGCTTTGCCTGCAATCATCTATGCAAGAGTCAATGCCCCTATTTTACCACTAAAATTAATCTTTTCAAGTGTAATCTCTAATTTTTCTCTAATATATCCGGAAACTTGACTTTTCAGAGCTTTGGATGCATATTCTCGAGTGCACCTTGAGATCGTGTGATTTTTTTGGGAATAACATTCATGGAGATTCTTTCACTGGCATTTGTTTTTTTTCTGCTGATGGATCCGATCGGCAATATTCCGCCTTTCATTTCGGCGCTCAAGGACATTCCCGGCGAAAGGAAAGGAAGGGTCATAGCGAGGGAATGTTTAATCGCCTTGGCAGTGATGCTTCTTTTTCTGGTGGCGGGAAAGCATCTTCTTGCAATTCTCGGAATATCGAGGGCGGCGTTGAGCATTTCCGCTGGAATAATAATGTTTCTGATTGCCCTCAGAATGATTTTCCCAATTTCCGATGCGGCGGCAAACGCCGAAATCCCGCCAGGCGAACCATTCATAGTCCCGCTTGCAGTTCCGCTCTTCGCCGGACCCTCCACCCTGGGAACGGCGCTCATCATGGTGTCGAGCGATCCCGGAAAAATATATCTCTACATTCTTTCAATCTGCATCGCCTGGCTTTTGTCCAGCGTGATCCTGCTTTCTTCCGACAGAATCGGGAAACTGCTCAGAGAAAGGGGAGTGATGGCGGTCGAACGCCTCACAGGTCTTGTGCTTACCGCCGTCTCAGTGCAGATATTCATCAACGGAGTCCTAGAACTTCTGGGGCTTCCCAGGCTTCCGCAGTGACCCTGTCGAAGACAAAGCATGGCACATATAGTTTTTCAGATAAATAATTTCATTGTCTTGCTGAAAAACTATCATCGGGAAGCTGAAGCTCCGCACAGCTTCTCAGTTTTTTCATGACTCTTATGACTTCTGCCGCGTCGCTCATCTAGTGTCCTGGGTCGCAAATAAGTTGAAATTAAACGTGAAGCATTCAATCCATTCTTTATCGCTGTTATTATTCCTTCTTTTATTGCAATATCCTCTGTGGCAGGCTATACTCGGAGCAAACAAGCAGATTAATTTACTGTCAAGAGATGACTGGGCGGCTTTCCGCTCCCAATATGCCTGCCGGAAACTTCCATAGTGTCCTGCCAGCTTTAGTGGACTAATCCCAAGAGGAAATTATGGTTAAATTTGATGATTTCGGACTATCGGCGGAGCTCATGAAGGGAATTGCGGAGCTTGGCTTTGTAACCCCCACGCCCGTGCAGGCAAAGGTGATTCCAATGCTTATAAAGGGACTTCGCGACGTTGTCGCGCTCGCCCAGACAGGCACCGGCAAGACGGCGGCGTTCGGCCTGCCTCTGCTCCAGCTTACAGACGCCGCCAATCTCGTCCCACAGGCCCTTGTGCTCTGCCCGACACGCGAACTCTGCCTCCAGATCGCGAAAGATCTTGCGGATTACGGACGTTTCGCGCCTCAGCTCAAGGTACTTGCCGTCTACGGCGGATCCTCAATGCGTGAGCAGATGAGGGCGCTTCATTTTGGCGTACACATCATCGTAGCCACGCCCGGCCGCATGAAGGATCTGCTCAGCCGCGGAGCCACAAAGTTGGCAGGAGTCCAGCGCGTCGTCCTTGACGAGGCTGATGAAATGCTGAACATGGGCTTTCAGGAGGAGCTTGAAAGCATTCTCAAGGAAGTCCCCGGCGCCGCCCGCACTCTCCTTTTTTCGGCTACGATGCCCAAGCAGGTCGCCTCGATCGCGCGCCAATATATGAACGACCCCGAAGAGATCATCATCGGACAGCGCAACGCAATCGCGGAAAATGTCACTCACGAATGCTATACAGTCCATGCCCATGACCGCTATCATGCAATGAAGCGCATCATAGACTGCCTGCCTGCATTCTACGGAATCATATTCTGCCGCACACGCCTTGAGACTCAGGAGGTCGCAAGCCAGCTCACGGCCGACGGCTACAGCTCCGACGCGTTGCATGGCGACATGAGCCAGGACCAGCGCGATCGCGTGATGAACAATTTCCGCAGACGCAACTTCAAAATCCTGGTAGCAACGGATGTCGCGGCGCGAGGTCTTGATGTTGACGATCTGACCCACGTGATGAACTACAATCTGCCTGGCGACCCGGATGTCTATACGCACCGCACCGGACGCACCGGGCGCGCCGGAAAGGCTGGAATCTCGATAGCGCTTGTCCACATGCGCGAAACCTATATGCTCCGCACAATCGAAAAGATAATGAACAGGCGTTTCGAACACAAAAAGGTTCCGACAGGAAAGCAAGTTTGCGAAGCCAGGCTGACGGCGATGCTGGAAAAGATAAAGCGCTATGGAGTGGAGGAAACTGCCAAGCTCGGCATCTATCTGCCAAAGATCCATCAAGCCATAGGCGAGATGCCGCACGAGGAGCTGATCAAGCGTTTCATCCTCAGCGAATTCGAAAGCCTCCTCGACTACTACAAGGATGCGCCAGACCTTAATGTCAGCGTCGGACATGGACATGACAACTCCACTCAGGGACGCGGGAACCGGTTTGACCGCAATGGACGGGATGAAAGAGGAGACCGCGAAAGATCTCATGAAGGAGCTCGCGGGCGGCAGACCTTTGCAGGCGGCGATGATGGTTCCATGTGCAAGCTGAAGATAAATATCGGCAAGGCGAATGGGATATCAGTCCCAGATCTCATCAGCCTGATAAACCGCGCCACCCATGGACCGATGCTCAAGCTTGGACGCATCCGCCTCCTTGAGCGCTTCAGTGTCTTTGAAATAGCCGCAGGCAACGGGCAGAAGCTGATGGAAAGCATTGGCAAGATGAAATTCCAGGACATCCAGCTCAAATGCGAGGCAGACAGGGAAGCTCCAGGCGGCGTTCCGGCTGAAGGAGGAGGCAGACATTTCGAAAAACGCGGTCACCACGCAAAGACCGAAGGAGATCAGGGCAAGCACGGGAAATATAATCATTTCAGGAAGAAAAAGCATTTCAATGAACGGGGAAAGACCTGACCTGACATGAATGGCAAAGTTATTTCGCAACAGCCCCTAAGCGGAAATACCGTAGCAGAACCTCTCCGCTCAGCAGTCGCCTGCTGAGATTTTATCGAAGCCGACAATGTCTTTGAGAATATCCGGGACGAGCACCGATCCGTCTTCCTGCTGGAAATTCTCGAGAATTGCGATTGCGAATCTGTCTGTCACAGCCGTCGCGCTTATGGTATGTACAAATCCTTTTTGTCCGTCGTCGCCCTTGTATCTGATGTTGAGGCGTCTGGACTGGAAATCGGTGAGGTTTGTGTTTGAAGTGAGCTCTCTGTATCCTCCAAAGCCTGGGAAGTTTGCCTCGATGTCATATTTTCTATAGCCAGGTGCGCCAAGATCTCCGACACATACCTCGACAACGCGGTATGGCAGTCCAAGGGACTTGACGAGATATTCCTCGTTCTCAAGGCAGAATCTGTGATATTTGTCGGACTCTGAGGGAAGGCAGAAGATAATCTGTTCGACTTTGTGGAACTGATGGACTCTGAATATTCCTCTTGAAGCTTTTCCATAGCTCCCAGCCTCCGTTCTGAAGCATGGAGTGAAGGCGGTGAACATTTGCGGAAGCTTTTCCGCCTTTAAAGTTTCGTCGGCGTAGTAGCCTACCAATGTCTGTTCTGATGTCCCGATAAGCGCCAAATCCTCATTTTTTATCGAGTAGGTCTGTTCGGCAAAAAAGGGCAGATAGCCAGTTCCATAAAGAGTTTTCTCCTTTGCCAGGCATGGTGTGAGCAAAGAAGTGAATCCCTTTTTCACGAGCTCTCTTTGCGCCCAGAAAAAGAGGGCGTTGCACAGTTGGGCACCTTTGCCTTTCCAGTAGTAGAATCCCGACTGCGCGACTTTTGCGCCTCTTTGGGTATCAATTATGCCCAGCTTCTCGCCGATTTCCTGATGGTCTTTAGCCTTGAACGGGAACTGCTTCGGCTCGCCGCATCTGCGGATCTCCCTGTTGTCCGAATCATCCTTTCCGTCCGGCACTTCAGGCGCCAGAAAATTTGGAAGCCAGCTCAGCTTCTCATCTATTTCCTGTTCTTTCGTGAGGAGGGATTTTTCTCCAGCGGCAATTTCCTCCTTGAGTTCCTTCACCTTTTCACGGGCTTCAGGCTTTTCCCTGCATTCGGCGCTCAGCCTGTTGCGCTCGGCCCTCATCGCCTCGACCGACTTGATCAGAGATCTGATTTCCTCGTCCAGACGCGAAATAGCGTCAATGTCAATATTCGGGAAGCCTCTTCTCGCGCAATTGCGTTTCACAAGCTCCGGATTTTCTCTTATCGCCGCAATGTCAATCATTTTACACCCCTCTGCGTGTCTATTCTTTTAGATTATTTTTTTCTCAAAAACTGAAATTGCCACATTGATGTTGCCGAAAGGCGCGCTGACCTGTATTCCCGCGACGCGCGGCCTGATGAGCTCGACTGTCTCCCGGGCAATCCTGATTCCTTCGTCCCTCTGCTCCTCTTTGCTTTTAGCGCCCGCCATCCTCTGCATGATCGAATCCGGAACGGTGACGCCAGGCACTTCGTTGCGCATGAACTCGGCGTTCCTGTAGCTGGCGAGAGGCCATATTCCCGCGATGATTGGCACAGGATGCGAGCGCATTTCATCTATGAACGCAAGAAGCGGCTCGACAGTGAAGACTGGCTGGGTTATTATGAACTCGGCGCCTGCTTCGACCTTTTCCCTCGTGCGTTTGAGCTCCTTCTTCATGTCAATAGCGTTTGGATCGGCTCCGACCCCGATGAGAGCCTTGGTCTGCTGGTCAATTGAATGTCCTCCGATGTCAACACCCCTGTTTAGCCTGGACTGGATCCGAGCCATACCTATGGAGTCGGCATCAAAGACTGCCGATGCGAACGGATAGTCTCCCAGCTTCGGCGGATCGCCTGTTATGAAAAGCAGATTGTTTATTCCGGCTGAGGCGCATCCGAGAAGATCCGACTGCATTCCTATGAGGTTCCTGTCCCTACAGCAGAAATGGAGGATGACTTCAATTTTCGCCTCGTTCTGTATTCTGAAGGCAGTTATGAGAGGGGACATCCTTGAACTCGCCCTCGGTCCGTCCGGGATGTTTATCGCGTCAACTCCGGCTTCCTTGCAGATGCGCGACTTCTCGATGGTTGACTCGAGGCAAAATCCTCTTGGAGGAACTATTTCCACCGTTGTAACCCATTCCTTCCGAGCCAGCTTGGCGGCAAAGGAGGATTTTTCCTCGAGCGGAACTGGTGGCTTGAGTTTTTCCTCCTCCGCCTGTGCAATACTTTCAACCTTGAATTTTGCGCTCTTAGCCATCGGCTTCACAGCTCTGGCGATGTCCTTGATATGCTCCGGCGTCGTTCCACAGCATCCGCCCACGCCTCGGGCTCCTATGTTGACAAATCTCAGCGCATATGTTGTGAAATACTCCGGTGATGCCATGTAGATGAGCCGTCCCTCAACGTTTTTCGGCATTCCGGCATTGGGCTTGATGAAAACCGGCAACGGAGAGAGCTTCAGAAGAGTTTCCAGCGGACCAAGACTGCCTTCCGGGCCTGTTCCGCAGTTCAGACCCAGCGCAACTGGCTTTTTCGACGGCGAAAGCGCCGTCTGGACAAGACTCGACAAAGGTTCGCCCTGGGATGACTCGCCAGATCTGTCAACGGAAAAGCTGAATACGTAGTCCCCCTTGCAAGCCTTTTGCGCCGCCAAAGAGCATATCTGAACATCATGCTTGGTAGGCAGTGTCTCGAAAAGGATGAAATCACAGCCAGCCTCCTCAAGGGCGCTTATCTGCTCGACAAGCATTCCAACCGCCTCTTTATCTCCGTACTCCGAATTCACTGCGAATTTTCCGACTGGACCGACTGATGCCGCGACCATGACGCCGTCTTTGGCGCAATCCCTGGCGATTGAAACCGCCGCCCTGTTTATCTGGGCGACCTTTTCTCCAAGACCAAAGCGCGAAAGCTTGTTGAAATTAGCACCGTAGCTGTTTGTGATTATCACGTCGGCTCCGGCTTCAACATAGCTCTCGTGAATCTCCTTGATCACCTTTGGCGCCGAGAGGCAGAGGTCGTCAAAGCATGTGTTGACAAAAAAATTCTTTTTGTATATCTCGGTGCCCATGGCTCCGTCAAAGACCAGGACACGTTCTCTAAAACTTCTGCTCAAATCATGCGGCATTTTATCTCCTTGCACCACAAAGTTCTCAGCCCAACGCAAACGGGCAATTTGTAAGCGGAACGCTAAAGATATATCTCAAGCTATGAAAATCAAGAATTTCATCAGTTAAGTTGCCGAAAACCTTCATTCTGCCGCTATGAGTCAGAAAAATTGGCATCGGGGGCGGTATCCATAAAATGAATCCAGCTTCCCTCGTTCTGCCTCTTTGACCTTCGGAAAAAGTCTTCCCGCCACAAAATCATCCTCTTCCTTCATCTTTTCAGGAGCCAATGCCTTGCCTGGAACGGCATGTACCTTGCGGCGTTTGAATCCAATTCTCCTGAAAAATTTCCATATCTGAGGAAGGCTTCTCCTCATCCCGACTCTATTGTCTTCGTGTGGGATAAAGCTCAACCAGGAAATGCACCCTCGAGCTTCTCACCATAAGATTGCAAGTACAAAAAGTGGGTGTATCTGTAACTCGCACCTTATTGATAAGCCCCACGAAACAGGAAAGCTATTTGCCAGAAATGAAGCTAGAAGCTGATAGTTCAAACGCGAAGCCCGTAAAAAAAAGTTTTTTCGCCCGCAGACCATCCCTCAAGCTTCTTCTGACTCTTTCAATGTATTCTGCCATTCTCTTCATTTTTTTCCTATTTGCAGTATATTTTTCCATTCCTGGAATTGTTTCAAGAATTGTTATTCCCCGCCTGAGCAATGCGACAGAAATGGACATATCATACGAATTCATGTCGCTCTCGGGAGACAGAGTCCACATCTCAGGCATGAAAATTGATCTCGCTTCAAAAAATTTTCTCAGCGCCGATTCAATCTCTTTTGTTTTAGGCAAGGCAGATGGAGCCATTGCACCCCAGTTGATGGATCTGAAAATCAGCGGACTGCAAGCAAGGCTTTTCATAAAAAATGGAAAGCCCGTCAATCCGTTTTCGGGCATGACCAAATCGGACAAGCCAATAGCCCCGCAAAACTCTTCGCCCTTTTCTCTTCCTGTCGTCATTGACAATTGCGAAATCCGCAATTCCTCGCTCATCCTGCTTGCTTCCGGCACAGGCGGCGAGATTACGCGGATCCCTTTCACTGTCAATGCCAGGCAGACGGACGGAAAAGGACTTTTCTTTGAAGGCAAGATACGGCCTTTCATGCAGAAAATATCCTTTTGCGGAGAATTCAATCCTTCCGGGAGCGGCTCCTATCTTTCCTTCAATTGCGACCAGATAGACCTCTCATGCTTCGATCATTTTGCCGCACTCAAGGCGAAGGGCTTGCAGATTGCCGGCGATCTGTCGGCAAACGGAAATCTAGACTTCTCAAAAAAGAGCTTGAAGCTTTCCGCCCGGATTGACAAGCCCGACATAAGATGGAAAAATGTGCGAATAGGTGGAGCGGCATCTCTGAGCAATCCAGCTCCGATCAAGCTGGAGCTTTCCGCAGACGAGAATGCCTGTGAGATTTCTTTCAACAGAATAAGACTTCTAGAACCTTTGCCTGTCTTCATCCGTCCTGGCGAAAAAAAATCCGGAATAAAAATTGCGCGCGACGGCAGGCTCAGCACTTTGACGGGAGGTCTTTCAGTCCATATCGGCAATTCGAAGCTCAGAAAGAACATCTCAGGATTTCACGGCTACATGCCGATGGACATTGATTTCAAGGCATCCCTTGACAGCGAGATGTTCTGGAATTTTGAACTCGCGCAAAGACTTCTCGAACGCGATTCGACGGCTGTCATGCTCCCGGACGGAACCTTGCTGAAACCTGAAAAACTCAACACAAGGATAAGAGGTGAAGGCAGAGGAAATACTGGCAAAGTCAATTTTGCCATCATCGGCTCCGCATCCGTTTCAGGGGCAAGTCTCAACGCGGAAATCCCCTCATTCGAATATTTCGGCAGTGCAAGCTTCGGCGAAAAGAATGCGCAATTCAGATCCTTTGCCAAGCTGAGCGACGCCAATATGGAAATGAACGGGCTTAAAATAGGCAATTTGTCTCTCCTTCTCCCATTGAAGTGGCCGGACACGGAATCCCCACTGGTGCGGGTTAAATCAAAAAGATATGATATGGGATTTGTCGCCGCGCAAGGGATGAGCTTTGGAAAGTTCAAACTTGGATCAATTGAATCGCAAATATATCAGGATGACGGATTTGCATACATTTTTGCAGGCGCATTCCGAACGCCCTTCAAAGATGCCGCCATTGACTTTTCGGGAGCCTGCAAAAAAGGCTTGAACGGCTTCCAAGGCGACTTCCAAATGATTTTGCCCGAGAACTCCTCTGATAGGACAATCAGAATCAGGGATATGTCCGAGGCGCTAGATGACATTGAATTGAAAGGTCTGATTTCGGGAAAGGGAAGCCTCTCTTTCGGTGCAGGAAGAAAGTCCGGCAATTTTGATTTGTCCATAAAAAATGCATCTCTTTCGGCGCCCGACAAAAACGCCCAGATGGACGGATTCCAAATGGATCTGGCGATATCTGATCTTTTTTCATTTTCAAGCCCCCCCGAACAGAGCATTAAGTTTTCAAAGGCAAAATACGGCAAGCTCAATTTTGGAGACGGCAGTCTCGTCTTTCAGGTGGAGTCCCCAAAAAAATACTACATTGACGTCGGAGATTTCTCATTCTGCAAAGGCAAGCTACACATGCATTCAAGCAGATTTCAGGCTGGCATGGGTTTTAAAAGCGTCCTCTACTGCGACCGACTCAACTTGGCTGAGTTCATCAACCAGTTTGCCGCCGCAAGGGCTTCCGGCGAGGGAAATGTAAATGGCAGAATGCCGATTTTGATTGACAAGGCCGGACTGCAGATAAACGACGGCTTTTTGTACTCGACCCCGGGAGTAGGGGGAAAAATCGCATTTTCCGAGGCGAAGACTCTGACAGATTATTTGGCTGAAAGCAAAAATCAGAACATCGAAATTGCGTCTGAAGCGCTCAAGGAATTCGACTACGACTGGGTCAAACTGAGGATGCAGAGCGTCGAGCGGGATTTGTCATGCAAAATCTCCATGTATGGGAAACCTTCCCACTTCCTGCCCTTTGGCTTTGATGAAAACAACGGATTCTTTCGCGATCCAGATGGAAGCGGAGTCAAGCTAAACGGCATTCAGTTCGACTTCAACCTCCTTTTCCCTTTGCAGGATCTCATGCAGTTTAATCGTTGAGCGTTGTCAGGCATAATTGAATCGTATAGGAAATTGTATTTTTTATAATTTTCGTAATCGTAGTCGCTATCGCT
>DYRX01000309.1 GCA_020718525.1 Victivallis vadensis | reverse complement strand
TTCAAAAAACCGTTCGATTACAAACTGTCCATCTCCACCGGCAACGCAGGCGAAAGCAAATCACAACGAATTGACCTGGTGGAGACATTCAACTATCTGATCGGTCTGCGGGTGAAGCACATAGACTGGCAGATCGAGCGTGGCTACCTTTTGGTCCAGGGAACAACTCCCACAAATGAGAGAGCCTTGATCATCTGGCGCGACTGCGAGAAAGTCGGCTACGAAGATTTGGAAAATCTCTGCGCTAAGCTAAAGATCAACCCACGAGACCTGGAATACGATGTCATCTATGTCAATGGCGACCATACAATCGTGAATTCCATCACTACAATGGCTAAAGAAGGGGAAGCCACTTTGACCTTCAAGGTTCGCCTGATCGAGGATGAATTCCTGTCGAGGATGTGGGCGTGTCCGGAGCCGGGGAAATGAAGCGTCAGCATTCGGAGGCAAAACTGACCGGATTTGAAAAAAATGTCCTGCTGTGTATATTTAACATTACAAAGCAACAAATATATACAATCAGACACATGGAGGGCCAAAATGAATGCAATTAAACTGCTTGCAAAAGAGCTTGGAATTGTCAGCCTGAAAGACTTGCGCAAACGCGGACTGCATCCGGAGAAACTGCGTCGGCTTGTCTTGTCTGGCAAGATGATCCGGCTTGATCGCGGACTTTACAGGCTTGTTGACCAAGATTGGGATTTTCACGATTCCCTTGCGATTGTGGCAAAGGCACAGCCCGAAGCGGTCATCTGTCTTTCCTCCGCGCTTTTCTATCATAAGATCGGGACTCAGATGCCAAATGAGATTTGGATTGCCCTGCCAATGGGAAGACTGCGCCCTCCAAAGCTGGAGACACTGAAGATTCGAGTTTTCCGCTATGCGCCAAAAACGCTGGAGCATGGAATTGACGAGATAGTGATAAGCGGAGTGAAGGTGAGGATAAGTTCTCCCGCGAGAACGGTGGCCGACTGTTTCAAGTTTCGGAACAAGATCGGGCTTGATATTGCGCTTGAAGCCCTGCGCGAGGGGTGGAGGGCCAGGCGTTTCACCGTGGATGAGCTTGTTGCACAGTCAAGAATATGCCGGGTGGAAAATCTTATGGCTCCATATATTGAAACTACGGTGTACTGATGAGCAGGAAAATCCCGAAAAACATAGCCGCGTCCGTCAGGCAGAAACTCCTGGACCTGTCTCATCGGCAAGGTGAGCCTTTCGAACAGATTGCTGTCACTTATGCTCTTGAGCGCATGCTTTATCGTCTTTCTCTTTCGGACAGTGCGGATCGTTTCGTCCTCAAAGGGGCAATCCTCTTCAAGTATTGGCTTCCCGGTCTACGGCGTCCTACGCTTGATATGGATTTTCTCGGCATAGGCTTCTATGATGTCGAGGAAGTCGTATCGGTCTTCAGAGAGGCGCTTTCGATTGCTGTTCCGGATGATGGACTGGTCTTTGATGCTGACAGCCTGCAAGGTGTTTTTATAAGGGAAGGGAATCTGTATCATGGAGTCCGAATCCAGTTGCAGGCATCTCTGACAAGTGCCAGACTTTCCCTCCAGTTCGACATTGGTTTCGGAGACGCGGTTTTCCCCCAGCCATCTGTCATGGAATTGCCATCAATGCTTTCTTTTCCATCCGGAAAGATTGCCATGTATTCCAGATATTCCACGGTCTCGGAAAAATACCATGCCATGGCAACTCTTGCCCTGCGCAACAGCCGTATGAAGGACTACTTCGACATCTGGACACTTTCACAGCATTTCCACTTTGAGGGGAGCATCCTGCGAGAATCCATCGAGACGACTTTCTCAAGACGAGGCACTCCCATGCCTTCAGAAATGCCCGTCGGCCTCACTGCGGAATTTGGGGAATCCCCTGACAAACTGGCTCAGTGGAAGGGATTCCTACGAAGGATCGGGGCGAAGTCCGATAAAGAATTTCCGGAAATAGTCAAGGACATCGCGGCATTTTTCGAGCCTGTCCTTTTTCCTGCCAGCAAGAAGCATCTTGACAATTTGGAGTGGCAGGCAAAGGGGCCTTGGACAGATAAAATTAAACTGAAAATGGAATAGAGGAATTATGGTTTCAAAAAAGTCAGGCTCAGACAGTAAAAAAGAAAAGGTTCCGCGCCGGGAGAGTTTCCATAACCAGCTTGTGCTCAACAATTGGACTCTTGCTTTCTTCGGCGGCAACTGGCGGGAACTGCAGATCCGCCTTATGCGTCCAGAACTGGAGGGAATAGCGGATGATGGACAAACCCGTTTCTTTCACGAACTGACAAATCGCCTGTTCAATCCTGACCGTCTTTCTGAAGAAAAACTCCGAATTTATGATCTGAATGTAGTCAGATACTGGAGACAGATCACTGAAAGACGAAACCGGGAAGAGGACACGATCCTCAATATGAAATATTTCCAATACCTGTCCCTGCTTCATGTAGAACTATATCTCGACTGGTATTTCAGCAGGCCGGATGAACTTCTCTCGGAATTGAATGCGGAACTTGTCCGCTTCAACGAAGATCGCAAGGAGAATGAGCGTTTCCAATCTTACACGACAGATGACTTGAACAAACTGGCGTTCTGGAGCGCGACAGGTTCCGGCAAGACTCTACTCCTGCATGTTAATCTTCTGCAGTTCCGCCACTATTTCGATAGAAAATGGCAGAAGAGACGGCCTTTACCCCGCACTTATCTGCTTACGCCGAACGAAGGGCTTTCCAGGCAGCATCTCGAGGAACTTGAAAAATCAGGTTTCACAGGCGCGCTGTTTGAAAAAAATACTGCGCCATCACTTTTCGATATCCAGGTTCTGGACATCAACAAGCTCGCCGATGAAGACGGGGAAAAGACAGTTTCGATCGAACGTTTCGAGGGAGACAACCTGGTCATGGTAGATGAAGGGCATCGTGGTGCCAGCAGTGAGGCCGGCAAATGGCTGGAACGGCGTGAGAAACTTTGTTCTACAGGATTCGCGTTTGAATACTCCGCGACCTTCGGGCAGGCTGTTTCAAAAAGTAAAACTGTCCGACAGATATTGGGCAGAAATGAAACACCCAGCCAGGCCGATATTTTTGAAGCCCGGACAAAGGCTCTGCGCGAGACTTATGGGAAATGCATACTCTTCGATTATTCCTACAAATTTTTCTACAACGATGGTTATGGCAAGGAATTCCATATCCTGAACCTTCCGGAAGACAATGATGAAGAACTCCGCCAGAATTATCTCACTGCATGTCTCTTGAGTTTTTATCAGCAGTTGTGGCTACATCAGGAGAAAAAAGACATTGTTCGCGAGTTCAACATTGAAAAGCCTCTGCTTGTATTTGTCGGTAATAAAGTGAACGATGATAATTCGGATGTCTTGGAGATAATCCAGTTTCTTGGGCGCTTCGCAAAGGATTTTGAGCAGTCGAAAAAGTATATCGGGGAACTGGTTGCAGACCAGAGCCGTCTTCTTGATGCAAAGGAGCGGCGAATTTTCGAGCGCCGCTTCCTGCCGCTGAGTGGTAGAACTGCTGATGATATCTATGCAGACATCCTGAGAATGATGTTCAACAGTGAGAATAGGCAGGAACTGCATGTGATCAATCTGAAGGGAAGCAATGGCGAGATTGCGCTTCGTCTGGGTGATTGCGAGCCGTTTGGAGTGATCAATATCGGTGATACTGCTTCTTTTATGAAAACATGCGAGGCGCTCAAGCCTGAAACACGCTATTTCGAAACGGACGAGGACAGTTTTGCCGCTTCGCTGTTCTCTGGAATAAACTCCGAAGACTCAAGCCTGAATGTGCTTATCGGCTCACGCAAGTTCACGGAAGGCTGGAGCAGTTGGCGGGTTTCGACAATGGGGCTTCTCAACATGGGAAGAGGGGAAGGCTCTCAGATTATCCAGCTTTTTGGCCGTGGAGTTCGATTGAAAGGGCGTGAATTTTCATTGAAACGCTCCAGGTCTAACGAACGCCCGGCGGAATCAAGACTTGAGCTTCTCGAAACGCTGAATGTGTTCGGGATTCGGGCCGACTACATGTCGCAGTTCAAGGATTATCTGCGTGAGGAAGGTGTCACGCCGAGCGATGAAATCATTGAAATCAACTTTGAGACTCGTCGCAATGCCGGCAATGGAAAGCTACTCACTATTGGATTAGACGATGGCTACAAGGATAATCAGGAAAAGGGATTCCGCAGGACACAACGGCCATGTCTCTTTACTGTTCCAGACGCCCTGAAAGGGAAAATTCGCCCACCCAAGGCCAAACTGGATTTATATCCGCGTATACAGGCGATGAACTCGGATGCCGCAAGGGATACCGCCGGGATCGCTATAAATAAAAATGCAGGCAGATTCAGGAAAGAGCATTTCGCATTTATGGACTTTGACCACATCTATCTGCGTCTTCTGGAATACAAAAACCAGCAGGGCTGGTATAATCTCAAGGTGGATAAAGAGGAACTGAAGTCGTTCTGTCAGCAGAATGACTGGTATCTTCTGGAAATCCCGTCAACGGAAATGGAACTGACGCGCTTTTGCGATGTTCGCAAATGGGAAGGTATTCTTATTGAGCTTCTGGAAGATTACACCCGGAGATATTACGACACGATGAAACGGGCGTATGAAAGCCAGTTCATCAAATATGTTCCAGTCAACAAGGACAGCGACGCGTTTATCAAAATGTATTC
>DYRX01000583.1 GCA_020718525.1 Victivallis vadensis | reverse complement strand
TGGCTGAAAGCATCACGACATTGGATGGCACAAGCTACGATGATGCGGTCATATCCCAGGTAAATCCAGCCGGGATTGTCGTCTCCTACAGCGACGGAGTTGTCCAGATCCCATTTACAAATCTCTCCGACTCCTATAGGAAAAAGTACAATTATGACCCGGAAAAAGCTAAGACCTATCTGGAAAATGAGAGCAAAGCCGAGAACAAATGGATGGACGAGAGCGCCGAGAACGCAAAAAAAGAGCGTGCAGCCCAGGAAAAGGCTTTCCAAAACATAGAGAGCGATTTGCTGAGGATGAAGCAGAAGCAGGATGCGTTAAATCAGTCACTCCCACAAAGTTCGGAGCAGGATCAGTATTCTGACAATGACAATTACAGCCAGCAGTATTCCGGCGACAACAGCTACATGTGCTATGATGCGCCATACGGAAACTGGGGCTGGGGCTATTATCCAGGAAACTTCAGCTACTCAAATCCGTATTGGTATCATAAGTTCAACAACGCCAGAGACTTCGGAGGCGAAACAGGCTATGTCAACGCCATACATGGCTCCAGCGCGTTCGGTTTTTCTTCTGGATTTCATTCGTGCGGAGGCTTCAGGGGGGGTGGCGGAGGGGGAAGACGCTGAAGTCCACAGGCATGAACTACGTAAAAAGACAATTCAGACAAATAAAAAAATTGCCGAAGGTGTTCTTCCTGCCAGTCGCCATCCTTATCTGGCTCATGAAATTCACAATGCGTTTCAGTCTCTCTGACCCATGCAATTCACTGCAAACCTCAAAATTCCCCTTCGTGACAATCATCTGGCACAATAGACTTCTCTTTTTTCCGTCCGTCTTCAGCCGTGCCGTAAGACGCAGAACGGCGGCAGTCATAAGCGCGTCCAGGGATGGACAGTATCTGGCTGACATCGTCTCGCTCTTCGGCGTGACTCCTGTAAGAGGTTCAAGCTCAAAAAAGGGCTTTGCCGCCCTCTCAGAATCAATCTCTTTAATCGAAAAGGGGTTTAACGTTGCAATAACTCCCGATGGCCCGCGGG
>DYRX01000308.1:3121-4690 GCA_020718525.1 Victivallis vadensis | reverse complement strand
CTGCCGTCAGGATGACAGTGCTCCTCCTTACTGCGCCAGCTTTCTCCCTTCCGCCACCCACAGCGTGAGCGTGAGCTTCTCGATGTAAGACAAATCTCCCGGACACCACGGCATGTCTGAATAGCGGTAGAGCGTCTTTGCATCGTCCTTGTAGACAAAGCATCTGATCTTGAAGAGGGCTAGGACAGGCTCCGGCCAGTTGAGGGAGTTCTCCGCGAACATCTGTCCTTCGCCACGCGTCAGAAACCAGAAGTTGTTGCGTGCAAAGCTGTTGATTGTTCTTTTCGTCGAAGCTTCCGTCGAGGAGAAGAAATCATTTATTTGAGCTCCTGATTTTTTATCAAGGAATATGGCGAGTTCAGGGATCATCTCATACCATTGGACAGGTTCTCCACCGAACGGCAAGTAATATGTCGAGAGCTTCACCACGAGTCCGGCTCTTTTGGCGAGCATTGATTTTAAAATTGGCAGAGCCTTTTCGGCATCGGTCTTCTTGCCGGCCATTTCGGTGAGCCTGATGAATCCGACGAGAGAAGAAATTCTAAGATTGAGATCGGCGGGAAGTCTTCCGACGCTTGCATTCCTATACCATTGGGGATTGTCGAAATTCTGCCATTCGTATTTGTTTAGGAACTCATTATGGGAGCTGAGCGAGGCATCGCAGACTGACTTTATCGCCTGCCAGTTTTTTACGGCATAATCTTTTCTGTCGCCGTAATTGCAGTATGCCCACAAAGCATATAGCCCTTCCCAGTCCTGCGTCTTGTAGTCCTTATATTTTTCGGGTGTGAAACATTCCTTGACGCTCTGCGAATGCCGCAGATTTCCCTCCATCTCGTAGCGTGTGCCTGAAATAGGAGAGTTCTTGGCGATTTCCGCGTCGAGCAGTTCGAGCACCTTCTTTCGGAGTTCGGGCTTCAAATATGGCAGAGCCATGGATAGCGAATAGAAAAGCTCACGCGGAGTCCAGAAGCTGAAGACATTTCCTCCGCCTGTCATTGTGAAGAGCGGAGACAGCGGCCATTTGCCAATCATCTGCGACACATGTGAGTTCAAATCTTCGGAAGATGCTTTTCCGACCGGATCAGAAGGAGCCAGCGCTGTCTTTGGAAGTGAGATTTTCAGAACTTCCTGAAGCTCTGTGTCAGATACTTCCACGAGCACGGACTTAGGATAGTCCTTGTTTTTGTCAGCCGCCAGGAGAGAATTGGAACCCATGAAAATGTATATCGCACAAAGGCACGAAGACACGAAGAAGAATCTATTAAATTTGCTCACAACTGCCAACTTTTCACTGTTCACTGTTTTCATTTTGACACACTCCCTTCGAAGCACTGGACGATTCCGCCGGCGCTCCAGAAAATATTGTTTCCTGAAATTGCTATTGCTCCTCGTCCAGTGCCATGCCATTCGTTGGGACAGCGGGCGATTTTGATTCCATCCACTTCTATGGGGGACTCCGCTTCAAGACCTCCATAGACTCCTGCGATCATGTCGCGCTTCCCGAAAATGCTGAACGCTTTTCTCGACGTTTCTTCGAGTCCGAATATGAGGTCGCTGTGGGCGATG
>DYRX01000308.1:0-3021 GCA_020718525.1 Victivallis vadensis | reverse complement strand
CCGCAACGGACGCCTGCATTTCCCTCGGTGTGCAGTATCGGCGCGGTGAATGCTTCTTTGCCGTCGGCAAGATTGAAGACCCAAAGAGATTTTCTTCTCGGATCTTCCTTTAGCCAATCAGAGATGATCTTCTTTTCGGCGTCAATCTTTTCCTGCGGAGCATCTTCCTTCAATTTTCCCCGCTTCCATTTGCCGGAGACAGCGGAGTCTGTTTCGCCACCTACGACTTTACCAAGCATGTCGTAGCCCATCTCGCGCAAATCAGGAGATATCGCGGGACGAGTCAGGAAAACAACCTTGTCCTGCCAAATAATCGGATAATAGTATTTCATCTCCGAGGCGAACATTGACTGCGTCTTCCATTTCTCCTTTCCGCTTGCGGCATCGAGGCAATGCCCGACACCGCCTTCATCAGCGAAAACAACATTCCCATTTGCGAATGCCGCACTGTTCTGGATGAAAGATCCTGCATCGTATTTCCATTTCACTTTCCCGCTTGCTAAGTCGAACGCATAGAATGTTCCCGCCCTTCCGCCGATGAATACCGTGTCATTCGCAACGCACGGCGAAGTCTGAAATCCATGTTTCACCGGGGAGATCCATTTCTCTTTCCCGCTTGCGGCATCAACAGCGTGAAGCCCCTCCAATGATCCTACAAAAACCGTGCCGTTCTGGAATGCCGGAGACCCTGCGATAAGCTCGCCTGCCTCGTATTTCCATTTTGTCTCTCCAGTGTTTCTGTCAAGGGCATAGAGATTTCCTGCGAAAGTCGCGACAAAGACCTTCCCGTCGGCGACGATCGGTTCGGCGGCGTTGTCAATGTTCTCAAGACAGAAAATGCGCTCCCACTTCTTCTTGAACGGCTGGGCGGGAGAATCGGCTGTGTAGCCGCTCCTCGATACGTCGTGATGCACCGTAGGCCAGTCGCCAGCCCATACGGGACAGGAGATTGCCGCGATTAAAATTTGAACCATCCATTTTTTAGACATGCTTAAAACCCTTTCTTAAATTATATTTTTTCACAAAAAAACATTCTATGGATATATCTTTATTTCATTGGTTTCTGTCCAGGGCTTGTCCGGTGGAGTTCCGAAATTTCTGACCAGTTCGATGCGGACATATTTTGCTGTGACCGGCTTATCGAACTTGAACTCGAACCATCCTTCTTTCTTCTCCATTTTGCAGTTCAATACCTTGCTCCATCTGACGGAATTTATGTCGGCTTTTTCATCGCCGAAACGTGCGCATTTCTCATCATCCGAGACATATACGTTTATTTCGCTGGCAAGTTCTTCGATCAGGCTCTGTGTTGCTCCGACGTTGTGGAAGAATTTCACGGCACTGATATTCCGTGGTTCACCGAAGAAGCTCAATATCAGGTCGGCAGGGCCATTTGTGTTTGCCCCGTATGAGCCACTGTCACGTTTTAAATCGTCATCGTTAAGATTGTTGACCCAGTAGAGCGGATTTTGGACGGTATGGTTGGCCCACTCGATCCGGGTGAAATAGGATCCATCTTTGCGAAGCCCCGAATCAATCACGTGCGGCGCGCCTGCACAACCCCCAATCGCGAAGATCGCAAACACCGCGACAATACATTCAATTGTTCTTTTCATTCTTTTCCTTTCTTAATTATTTAGTTTTCCCCTTGAATCCTGCGATCACCAGCCTGTCGCCTCCGCTGTCAAGCATTCCATCCTTGTCCAGATATATTTCGCCTCCGCAGAAGTTTCCGAACAGAATTACATTTTCACCAAGCTCCTTGACAACGTCTTCATACATGACAGCAGGATCCATGATCTTCGAATCGCGCATTCTTGTGACACAGCTCAGCGCTATGACGGCATCGGGCTTTTTACCGCCCAAGCCTTCAATGATTTTACCGCAAACTTCTGCATTGTGTTTCTGAAGACCTTCACGGCTGTATTTGACTTTTTCCGCGCTTGACCCGAATATTGCAAGATCAAAGTCGCTTCCCTGTATTGTGATGGCGATCCTGCCCACCGGGCTCCCGTCGAATTTCTCGCCGTTGCAATAAACATAATCGTCCCATTGTCCAACGCCGCCGATCATGACTGTTCCTTTTGAAAGTCCCTTCGCCATGCCCTCGGCGAATGTGCAGTGCCAGTTGTTGTGGATAGCTCCCATGAATAGGACGAATCCAGGCTTTTCCATCTTCGGAATTTTCCGCGCAAAGTCCTCGCCTTTCTTGAGATACATCTCACGCAGAGACTTTTCCTTGTCAATTTTCTCTTTCGCCTTGCCATCGCCCGCCGCCGCATCGTCGCTGGTCTTTTTATCGTTGTAGATGTAGTCGAGCTTGCCGCCGTCCACATATCCTTTGACATCAAGATCAGAACCGGTGAGTCCCATGACTATGAATGACGGTTCTTCGCTTTTAATTTCTGCACCCCAGGCAATTCCATAGCTTTGTGCGCCGCCGGTCCCGAAGACCGGCACATCGCCAGCAGAAGCCATCAGCGTTTTCGCGATTTTCGCGCCTGCATCGGGAACTGTGAATGTTGTGACTCCAGGGATTCTCTCTACAAAAAGTAGAGCCTTGGGAGTTTTTCCTGCAGACTTGAACTTCGACATCATTTCGTCTGCGGCTTCTTTCACCATGCTTTCAAGCGAGTTCTCACCCGCCATCTTGTGAAATTCCGTCAGTTTTGCCTTATCCTCGGACTTCCTCTGCCAGTCTGCCTGCTTCGAGACCTCCACAAGTTCAGCCGGCAATGCTCTCTTCGAGACACCCACGGCGGCAAAGAACGACGATTCCGCATGGATTGAAAATCCCATGGCAATCGCCGCAACACCCAAGATTGACTTCCTAAAATCAAGCATGTTAACCTCCCTAATTTTATTTATTTCCATAATTGTACGCTCTTGACTGTGAACTCCAACTTTTAATTCTCACTATCTTTCCAGAACGCCGAGCTCCAGCTCGGCACGTTCTTTCCATTTGTTGCCGTCAGGATGACGGCGTTCCTTTTTCTTCCCGGGAACGCCGAGCTCCAGCTC